>JBJTVF010000070.1:0-3212 GCA_046081085.1 Candidatus Limnocylindrus sp. | reverse complement strand
GCACGTAG
The DNA here is from genome assembly GCA_046081085.1 of Candidatus Limnocylindrus sp. Taxonomy (GTDB): domain Bacteria; phylum Chloroflexota; class Limnocylindria; order Limnocylindrales; family Limnocylindraceae; genus Limnocylindrus. The sequence continues at coordinate 3,204 of JBJTVF010000070.1, read as the reverse complement.
GGTTTGGCGCATCCACGAACTCCATCATCAAACGCTTTGGAAGTGAGCATGCACGCGAATGGTTCGACCTCTCGCGCGCTGCGGTGCACCGCGTGGCGACGCTTGCGGGCCAAGGAGACGCCTCCCTCTTGGCGACGACAGGGATCGATCCCCAGTGGAGCGGAACCGGACATGTGGAGCTGACGCACTCGCTGCGCGGCCTCCCTGGTCTCCGCGCGGAGGCGGATCTGCGTGAGTCTCTCGGCCTCACCGTGCGACTCCTAGACCGAAGCGCCGTCCAGCAACTCACCAACAGCGAGTCGTTTGAAGGCGGACTCGGCGTGGATGAGGGTGGCGGCGTGCAGCCTGCGCGACTGCACGCCGCGATGGCGGCTGCGGCACAGGCGGCGGGCGTTGAGATTCGCGAGCAGACTCCTGCCACCGGAATCCTCCATATCGCTGGCGGGTACGAAGTGCGCACGCCGCGAGGGAGCGTCCACACGGGACACAGCTTTGGCGGGGTCAACGGCTATGCGGATCGACTCTTCCCCGCCCTGCGTCGCCGGGCGATCCCTGTGGGGAGCTACATGATCGCCACGGAACCACTCGCACCTGAACTTCTCGCCACGGTCGCTGGAAAGGGTGAGATGCGATTCAACACGCGCAACTTTCTCTCCTACTGGCGACCAACGCCAGATGGTCGCGTCGCGTTCGGTGGCCGCACCTCGTTCTGGCCAGATTCGCTCCCTCGCATCGCGCGCACGTTGACGGCGAGGATGCGCGAGATCCACCCGCAACTCGCGTCAACGAAGGTGACGCATGCGTGGGGAGGGCGACTCTCATTCGCCTTCGATCGACTTCCGCGAGTGACCAGGCTCGACGGCGTCACGCACGTCTCTGGGTGCGCCGGATCGGGCGTGGCCTTGATGACGCTGCTCGCTGAGCAGACGATCGATTGGGAGCTCGGTGGCGATCCACCACTGCCTGCGCGTATCGCATGGCACCCCGTCCCCGTCCCGTATGAAGGACTCCCCTGGTTCCTCCCGTTTGCGGGGATCGGTTTCGCATTAGAAGACTGGTGGAACGAACGCAGCTAAGCGGCGCTGCCGATTCGCGCGAAGGTCACTCAAGACCGCGACCGGCAAGGTCCGACTCTTCCAATCCCAGGTAGTGGCCAATCTCATGCACGAGCGTCTTGCGCACTTCTGATTTGAGTTCCGTATCGGTCGGAAAGTCTTCGGCGAGCGCACGCGCGTAGATCGTGATCCGTGGCGGGAGTGCCTCGGCGTCACTTGATCCTCGAGGTGCGCCGTCAAAGAGCCCGTAGAGCCCTGTTCTGCGCGTGCCGTCCACAACGATCAGCAGCTCCTCCGCCGCGCTGCGCAGCGGTTCAGGGAGGGTGCGAATCGCCTCTCCTACCAGGCGTTCAACCTGCGCGACCTGCGCATCAGGCGCGACGTCACTCATGATCGTCGCAGGGCCCCTGTTGACCAGAGCGCCCAGAGGACGAGCACGGGCTGGAAGAGAAGTCGTACTGCCCGCGCGCTGTCCGAGTTCAACCCGAACGCATCAATCCCATTGACGAACTGGCTGATGTTCCCGGGGAAGATCGCCACAAAGAAGAGCGCGACCAGCAAGCCAACCCGCGTGCGGAAGCGCCACAACGTGATCAGTGCAAGGCCGAGCAGGATCTCAACGACCCCTGAGCTGACCACCACGAAGTCAGGATCGAGCGGCAGCCACGTTGGAACCTGCGCCTGAAACTCAACGCGACTTACGGTCAGATGGCTCATCCCAGCAGAGACGAGCGTGACGCCGAGCGCAACCTGACTCACCGCTCGCAGCGAGCGAAGGAGACCCTGACGAGTGAGCGGCATGCGCTATCCCCTACCCAAGCAGCGCGGTAGCGAGTGCCACATAGAGGGGAATCCCAAACAGGATGTTGAACGGAAAGGTTACTCCGAGACTCAGCCCAAGATAGAGCGCCGGATTCGCCTCTGGGATCGCGTGGCGGATCACCGCGGGCACCACGATGTACGACGCGCTGGCGGAGAGCACCATCAAGAGCGCGGCATCACCAACACCGAATCCAAGCAGCGCTGAGAGGAAGAGAGCAATGGCCGCATGAGCGAGTGGCGCACACACCGCATAGGCGAGCAGGCTCCGAGATGATCGACGCGCCACGGGAAACTGACGCTTAACCTCGATGCCCATATCGAACAAGAAGATCGCCAACACCGCGCGAAAGCCATCGCCAACAACCAGTGTCAGGAGGCTCACGTTCGACGTGCTGAGGAGCGCCCCCGCCACGAAGGCTGCGAGTAGGAGCAGCTGCGTCCGGTCCGTGAGCGCCTCCCGCATCGCATGACGAACGGAGAGTCCTTGGTTTTCAACGCCACTGCTCCCACCCGTCCTCCGTACTGCGGAAGCGAGAAGGATCGCCACGAAGATTGCTGGGGACTCCATGAGTGCAAGGACGGCAGCCATGGACCCGCCGTATGACACTCCGCTGATCTCAAGGGTCTGGACCGCCGTGACGAAGGTGACCACGCTCACCGATCCATAGGCGGCGGCAATCGCCGCAGCGTTCAAGTGTGTCGTCATCCGCTTCAAGATGAAGAAGCCCGAGATTGGGACAACGAGCGCCATCACGAGCCCGGCGGCAATGCTCGCAACCAGCCGTAGGTCGAGATCAGAGCCTGCGAGCGCAGCGCCACCCTTCAGTCCAATTGCGATGAGCAGATAGCGAGACAAGAGCTTGGAGAGAGTGTCAGGAAAGCGTAGTGCTGGAAGTAGGGCGCCAATCAGCGCTCCAGCAACAAAAAGCAACACGGAAAGATCAAACGGGACCTGCATGTTGCAAACTCTATCCTGCGTAGGAAAACGTGATCAGGATGGTGGCGGAGAGGGAGGGATTCGAACCCTCGATGGAGTTGCCCCCAAACCGCATTTCCAATTCGCCCCCGAGGAGGGATCGGAGGGACTCCTAGGGCCTACGGAGGTCAGATGCAGGTGCCAGGAGGACTCCTGAGGGATCTGGAGGGATCGGAGGTCCCACCCAAAGTTCCACCCCAATTGTGGTGATTTCGAGTGAGGCTTTCCTCCCCCGGAAGCGCATGTCCTTCCCCTCTTCTTCCTCTCTCTTTTCTTCCTTTCCTTCTCTTTCTCTTTCTCTCTCCCCTTCTTCTCCCCTCCCCCTTTCTTTTTCTTCTCCCCCCTCCCCCT
>JBJTVF010000069.1:0-2214 GCA_046081085.1 Candidatus Limnocylindrus sp. | reverse complement strand
CCAAGCTCTGGTTCACCCTTCGCAACTGGCCACCCGTACGGCCGCGTCCCGGCTGCGGGGAAGAGGCGCGCGCCGAGTTGAAGCGCGCGCTTGGCATTGAAGAAGACGACGGAGCCGTACGGGTTCGGCTCGTCCGCACGGCGATAGCGAAGGATGCCGTCGCCCGCGCGCATCTGCGCGCTGACGATCTTCTTCGTGTCGAAACGCTCAGCACCTTCGGCGAGTGCGGGGAGCAGCGCTTGGTTGAGGTCGGTGCGCACCCCATCGCCGAGCGCGCTGAGGAGTGCGAGCCCGTTAGAAAGGATGTTTCCGCTCGCCGCCATCTGGTTGCGAATGGCGAGGAGTAGCTCCTGCTGCCGACCCCCGCGATTGAAGTCATCCGTCCCCGGCGCTTTGCGCACGCGCGCGTAGGCGAGCGCACAGTCGCCATCAAGATGCCAGTCCCCCTTCGGGAGGCGAACACCCTTGAAGTCACCGGTTCGGTAGCTCGCGTCAACGATCGTTCGTTTGATATGAACGTCCACACCGCCAATGTCGTCAATCAGCGTGCGGAATGTTGGGATCGCGATGACGGCAGTGGCGTCGATCTGCACGCCAAACATGGCGCCGAGTGCAGTGCGCAGCGCCACTGCTGGCCCATCTGGGAAGAGCTCCTTGTTGCGCTGGGCGGCGGGCCAGAGCGAGTTGATCTTCGGCTCCCAGACATCGCCGTTCCCAAGGGGCACGTTGACGATGTCGCGCGGAATGGAGATGGTGCTTACCCAGCCACCAACCCGATCCCAGCTCGCGATGATCATCGAATCCGTGTTGAACGACGTACGTGCGCCCATGGCGTCCGCACCAACGAGGAGCATGGTGAAGCGGTCGCCGATCGGTAGCGGCGTTGGCGTTGGCCCTGTGGTGCCATCTGGATCGGGTGATTCAAATCCAGAGAAGATGTCGTCAACCGTACTGCTCGCGCGTGACGTGATCAGTGCGGCGCCGGCATGTGGAGCGGCAGAGACCAGCATGGCGAGGACAACGAGGAGTGAGAGTGGCGTGCGTTTGTTCAATACACCTGCCGCGTCTAGCACCACCAACGCGCGCCACGGGATCATCAGCAGTAAGAAGAGTGTGAGGAGCGCGAGTCGTCCGGGGTTGGCGAACGAGGCGGCGAACGCAACGAGTCCGTTAGAGGCAACGCCGAGCAGGAGAGGGAGTGCCGCCAGAAGGAGCGGCGCTGCGGAGAGGAGGGCGGCACGTCGGCGACCCTGAAGCAGTTGGCCGAGTCCCGGGATCAGCGCCGAGGCGAACGCATCGCGAAGGTGAGGGGTTGCTCGTGGAGGCATGTGGGAGATGATGCCACGCAATCAGGGCGAGGCGCGCGCCGCGCTAGGATGGCTCGGACGGGGCGTAGCGCAGCTTGGTAGCGCGCCTGCTTTGGGAGCAGGAGGCCGTGGGTTCGAATCCCTCCGCCCCGACCACGCGCGACGTGCGCTGGAACCAGATGCAGCCACCGCGCGTTGTGGAGGAGAGCGTAAACATCGCCAGTTCAAGAAATCGGGGTGCAGCATGCGAGTTCGACAACGCGGTGGGCTTGGCGCGCTGATTGCGTTCGTGCTGCTCGTCGCTGGCGCCCTCCCCGTTCGGGCCCATGGCGAAGGGGGCATCGCACTGCCGATTGACAGTCCCGCGGAGGCCCATGATGCGGTGCTCGCGACCGGAGCCCCGTTTGATGACTTCATCTTCTTGGATGGCGGACTGATCGGCGCATCGCAGTACTTCGAAGTGAAAGGCGATCCTGGGAGTGGTGCAACCTGGGTGGTGACGTACACCTACGGGTGGGGTGACTGCCAAGCGGGCTGCATCAGCCGCCACTGGTTCATGTATCTCGTGGACCCGGTGACGGGTGACGCCACATTCGATCGACAGGAGGGCGATGCCCTCCCGGTCGACGCGCCCGAGTCATTGAGATTCATTGAGGCACTCGGCGGTGTTCCTGGCGGTGATCTGCCGATCAGCGGCGTGATGCCTGGAGCCTCTGACGCACCAGCGACGGACGATCCTGATTGGGGCGCCATGTATGAGCAGTGGTACGAAGACTTCATTGCAGGCCTTGAACCGTGCGCACCAGACGCCGACCCAGCGGATCCTGCACTCATGACGTGCCTCCTGCCGGATGGCAGCGTCGCTGGCCCAATGCCACTCTTTGCGCCAGCGCCCGGACCGATCGAT
>JBJTVF010000068.1:0-32957 GCA_046081085.1 Candidatus Limnocylindrus sp. | reverse complement strand
GCGCAACGACCGCGAGCTTCGCGCGTATCGCGAACAGGTCATTGAGCATGTCAACGCCAAGGGCTGCATGGTGACGTACGTTCACCACAGGAGTTCAGCGGCGAGCTCACCCACATGCCGGACTACCCGCAAGAGGGGACGCTTCGCGGCGGCCACATTCCAGGGGCAAAGTCTGTCCCGTGGAAACGAGCGGCGAATGATGACGGCACATTCAAAGGGGTTGCCGAACTTCGCGCGATCTACGAAGGTGAGAAGGGCATTGTTGCAGGAGACGATGTGATCGCCTATTGCCGCATCGGCGAGCGGTCGAGCCACACCTGGTTTGTGCTCACCTATCTGCTCGGGTTCAAGAACGTCCGCAACTACGACGGCTCGTGGTCGGAGTGGGGCAACGCCGTTCGACTTCCGATCGCCGTCGGCGCCGAATAGGCTACGCGCACGCATATGTCGGACGCGACCGCCGCGCAGCTCCCGCCGGGACTCGCTGCAGTCGCCGCCGACTTCGCCGACACACCGCGCGAGATGCGTCTCGAGCTGCTGCTCGAGTACGCAGATCGCTTGAAGCCACTCCCCGAACCGTACGCGTCGCAGACGGATCTGATGGAACGCGTTGAGGAGTGTCAGTCACCGCTCTTTGCGATTGCGGAGGTCAGCGACGGTCGCGTGCATGTGCACGCGACTGCGCCGCAAGAGTCGCCAACCACGCGTGCGTTTGCCGGGATCATGCAGCTCGGCCTGGACGGCCTTACACCCGAGCAGGTCCTTGCCGTGCCCGCCGCTGCGCCGCTCCAGTTGGGATTGACCGAACTAGTTTCACCACTTCGCATGCGCGGCGCAACAGGACTGCTCGCACGGATCCAACGACAGGTTCGCGCCGCAATCAGCGGCTGATCGGGAAGGTTTCTGATTCAGGGTTTGCGCTAGACCGCCTCGCGCGTGCGCTCCTTGTTCCTTGCGGCAATCTTCATCAAGTCGCGTGTCAGGCGGTCCATCTCACTCGCAGGCAGCGACGCCCCGAATCGCTCTGCAACGGCGCGCAGATGGCCTGGAGCCGCCGCACGAAATGCTTTGACTCCGAGTGGTGTGAGTGTTGCCCAGTGAACGCGTCCATCTTCGGTACAGCGGCGTCGCGTCACCCAGCCATTTACTGCGAGCCGGTCGACACGACGCGTCAGGCCACTCTTGGAGATCAGTGCCGCGTCGGCAAGTTCTGTCATTCGAAGTGCGTACCCTTCTGCGCCAGCCAGTTGCGCCATCACATCAAAGTCCGCCAGGCTCATTCCCGCTCCATCCATGAGCTCCGAGGAGAGCGCACGCGTAACGCGTCCATACGCGGTGAGGAATGCGATCCACGCGCGCGCCACACATGGGTCGAGGAGGGTGCGCGCGTCGCTCCCCAAAATCTTGGAGAGGTTGTCGATATGCGCGTTCTGGGGAAGATCTGTTGTTGCCATTCGTTGCAATAGTTGCACTTGCAACCATCCACGTCAAGCGATATAGTTGCATACGCAACGACCTACCGCATGAGCGTTAGGCGGCAGAATGGAAGGTAGTTAAGGAGGTGACGCAGATGTCCGCAACACGATTCAAGCAGGTAGCCGATGCGGCCCGTATCGAGAAAGCGGTCGCCGCACTGAACACAAAAGGCTTCACCGCGCAGAGCGTGCCAAACGCCGTGGCTGCCAAGGCGGCGGTCTTGAAGTTGATCCCCGCCGGGTCGGAGGTGTTCACCTTCACGTCCGTAACCCTTGATGCCGCGGGAATCACGGAGGCGCTCAATGCCGCGCCGTATGTGAGCCTTCGCGACAAGATGTACGCGCTCGACCGCAACACCCAAGGTGCCCAGATGCGCGCGATCGGCAGCGCACCGGCGTACGCCGCCGGCAGCGTCAACGCGGTCACCGAAGACGGCAAGCTCGTGATTGCCTCAGCAACCGGCTCGCAACTTCCCGCCTACGCCTACGGTGCGGGCCACGTCGTGTTTGTCGTCGGCGCACAGAAGATCGTGAAAGATCTCGCCGAGGCGAACGAGCGCATCGAAACATACACACTCCCGCTTGAAGATGTCCGCGCCCAGGCAGCGTATGGAGTGAACAGCGCAATCAACAAGTCACTCGTGCTGCACGGTGAACAGCCGGGCCGCATCCATGTGATCATCGTCGCAGAAGAGCTTGGTTACTAATGCGCAGCGCGTTTATCAAGAGCCTCGCTACAGCAGTCACCATTAACGCCGCACTTTGGACTGCGGCATCTCTGATTGGGCTCGTTCCAGGGCTCGGTGAGTCGACCTTCTTTGGTGGCGTGCTCTTTGCATCATTTGGTGCAACTGCAGCCGCAGCGATCGTGGCGAGTCGATTCACCGCCGCTGGGGCGCGCACGCGCTGGGCTGGAATCTCGCTCGCGATCCTACTGCTCTCATTCGTCTCGCCACTTGCGCTGGGTGCAGGAAATCTTCCGATCTCTCCATTCAATCCAGCTGACACCACGTACAACGAGTTCCGTGGCGGATTTGGGATCGCATACTCAATCCTCCACGTGACCACGTATCTGGCGGTCCAGCGATTCATTGGGAGGGGGATCCCCAACTAGTCGGTGAGCTCTTTACGTACAGCGCTGGGGTAGAATTCCGCGTATGCGTGAATCGTCCTCTGCCCGTGCCTTGTCTGGTTTTGATCCGCTCGGTCCGATGCTGGGCGATCTCCGTCTGGTCACCTTCATGACCGATTTTGGCTTGCGCGATCCATCAGCCGGTGTGCTCTCCGGAGTTGTCTTGGCGATGACGCCCAACGCGCGAACACTCGACCTCACGCACGCAATCCCACCGTATGACGTTGAGGCGGGCGCTGAGGCGCTCGTTGAGTCGTTGGTGCACCTTCCAGTTGGCGCGCACGTCGCGGTGGTCGATCCTGGTGTTGGAACGCAACGCCGACCGATCGCGATCCGTTGCGCCCGTGGAGACGTGCTGATTGGTCCAGACAACGGACTCCTTCTCCCCGCCGCGAAGGCGCTCGGCGGAATCGCCGCCGTTGTGGTGCTCGACGACGAACGCTGGTGGGGGCCGAACCGGAGCCACACCTTCCACGGACGTGACCTCTTCGCACCAGTTGCGGCGCACCTCGCCGCGGGTGTCCGCTTCGGCGACCTTGGATCACCTCTCGACGCGTCACTCCTTGTCCCCGCCACCTCCCTTCCACTGGAAGTGAAAGGGGGTGAGCTGCACACGGTGGTCCGGATCGTGGATGGCTTCGGGACGCTCGTCTTGGCCGGTGATCGCAGTGACATCAGCGCCGCCCTCGGAACGCTTGAACCAGGGCTCCCGCTCACCATCACGATCGGCGACCAGACGATCAGTACGGTCTGGGCGAACCGCTTTGGCGATGTCCCTGAAGGTGCGCCGCTCTGCTACATCGACTCGGCGGGTCGAATTGCACTCGCCGTCAATCGCGGCAGCGCCGCAGAGCGGTATAGAGCGACCCGGCGCACCCCCGTCGTGATCACGCGCGCCTAGCGCGCACCTCTCCCTGCTATCCTGCGCGTGCGGGATCTTCATGCTCGGTGCGCCGCGCGCCAGCCACTGCCCCGCCGTCCATCGTGACGATCCGTTGCGAAGACGCTGGCTGCGGCTGCACAAAGGAGGTAGGACTATGAGCACAGGAAACGCTCGCACCGCATTCGGACAACCTGCACGTATGGCAGTTGTCTTGATGGCGGTCGCAATGTTCGTTGCCGCCTGTGGCGGCAGTACGGCGTCAGTTTCACCGTCCGCTTCGGCTGACACATCATGCGCGCCAGAGAACCTGGCGCTCAAGACTGCTGGCGTCCTGACACTCTCAACGGACAACCCCGCCTACAGCCCATGGTTCCAGGGCGGCAACGAGGGCTCCACTGTCTGGATTGGCGACTACAACAATGATCCAGTCAAAGGCCAGGGCTACGAAGGCGCGGTTGCCTATGCGCTTGCTGAGAAGCTCGGGTTCACCGCAGACAAGGTCACATGGATCGTCACGGCGTTCGACCAGGCGTTTGCGCCTGGCGAGAAGTCGTTTGACCTTCTTCTCAATCAGGTATCAATCAAGGCGGAACGCGCCGAAGCGGTTGACTTCAGCAACGGCTACTACGACGTGGCGCAGGGAGTTGTCACCGTCGAGGGAAGTTCAATCGCGGGCGCGACCAGCATCGCCGATTTGAAGGGGGCAAAGCTCGGCACCCAGATCGGAACCACGAGCTACGACGCAATCATCAACATCATCAAGCCAGATCAGGAGCCTGCCGTCTTCAACACCATGGATGAAGCGGTTGCGGCACTTGACGCCGGCCAGATCGATGGGATTGTTGCGGACGTACCAACTACGTTCTACATGCGTGATGCGCAGCTTTCGGGCGGGGTGATCATTGGTCAGCTCGCCGGAACAGATGCAGGGGCGGAGCAGTTCGGCGTTGTCCTCCAGAAGGGCTCGCCACTCACGGCCTGCGTCAACACTGCGATTGACGCGTTGAAGGCTGACGGCACACTCGACGCACTTCTGCTCGAGTGGATCGGTGGCTCCGGCAGCGCGCCAATCATCAAGTAAGTATCAGTCGCTTGAAGGTGGCGACGGGGTCCGCCCGCAAGGGTCTCCTCGTCGCCACCTTGAGCACCCTCGTTGTCGCGGCCCTGGTCGCGTACTCCGTGGGCTCGTCCCCCGCCTGGCCGGAAGTGCAGCAGGCCTTCTTCGACGGTCGCTACTTCTCCACGTCGCTTCCTGCCGTTGCAGAGGCCTTCACGATCAACATCCGCCTCTTCATCATCGCGGAGTTGCTCATCCTGCCGATCGGCCTGCTGATCGCGCTGGCGCGCTCCATCACCGCTCCAGCACTCGCGCCGCTGCGCATCTTCGCCACGATCTACGTGGACTTCTTCCGCGGCGTGCCGAGCATCCTGATCATCTACGTGCTCGGCTTCGGCGTCCCTGCACTGCAGCTGGATGGCATTCCGAAGGAGCCCTTCTTCTGGGCACTCGTCACCCTCGTGTTGATCTACTCGGCATACGTGAGCGAGGTTTACCGCGCAGGCATCGAGTCGATCCATCCGTCACAGGAGCGCGCCGCTCGCGCCCTCGGCCTGACGCGCATCCAAGCGCTTCGGTATGTGGTGATCCCGCAGGCATTCCGACGCGTGATTCCGCCACTCCTCAACGACTTCATCGGCCTCCAGAAGGACACGGCGCTCGTCTCCATCCTCGGCGTTGTCGAGACCTTCAAGCAGGCGCAGATCTTGAAGGCGGCGAGCTTCAACTTCACCCCGCTGATGACCACGGCGCTCATCTTCCTGGTCATCACCATCCCAATGACACGCCTTGTTGACCGACTCGCCGCCAAGGACCGCAACGCGCAGATGGGAGGAACCCGCTGATGGCCGCGCCAAGACGAGCCCCGGCGATTGAGATCAAGGGGCTCAAGAAGCGTTACGACGTCCGACTTGTGCTGGACGGGATCAACCTCAGCCTTACCGAGCACGAAGTGGTCTGCCTGATCGGCGCATCTGGCTCTGGAAAGTCAACGCTCTTGCGCTGCGCCGATCTCCTTGAGCCAATTGATGGCGGCAGTATCCACCTCGATGGCACACGCGTTGCGTTTGAAGATCCCAACGTGGATGAGACACGACGGCGGCTCGGCATTGTCTTCCAGGGCTTCAACCTCTTCCCGCACCTGACCGTTCAAGAGAACGTTGCGCTTGCGCCGCGCGTTGCCCTCGGTCTGACTCAACGCGCCGCCGATCGCCGTGCAAGAGATCTCCTCAAGTCGCTCGGCCTTGGGGAGAAGGCACGCGAGTATCCGGATAAGCTCTCTGGCGGTCAGCAGCAGCGCGTCGCCATTGCCCGCGCGCTTGCGACGGAACCGAAAGTGCTCCTCCTTGACGAGATCACGAGCGCACTTGACCCAGTGCTGGTTGCCGAGGTGCTCGAAACGCTTCGCGCACTCGCGGAGAGCGGCATGACGATGCTGATCGCAACGCATGAGATGGCGTTCGCCGCCGACGTTGCGGATCGTGTCTGCTTTCTGGAAGGTGGTCGCCTCGTTGAGGAGGGTTCGCCGAAGCGCATCTTCGGTTCACCACGCGACCCGCGCACGAAAGAGTTCTTGCGTCGCGTGCGATCGGTCAGCGGCGGACGTCGAGCACCTGGCCGGTAAGGCCGGAGGCGACGAGTCGGAGTGTGGCGGCGGCCACCTCCTGAGGTGTCAAGAGCGCAGCGTGATCTTCGTTCGGAAATGCGGCCTGGCGCATGGGGGTGTTCGCCCGCTCTGGGGCAACCGCATTGACGCGAATTGACGCGCCGATCCACTCGTCTGCGAGCGCTTGCGTCAAATTGACGATCGCCGCCTTTGTTGCACTGTAGACCGCATACTCCGCTCGACCTTTGGTGAACGAGCTTGAGGTGAAGAGCGTCAGTGACCCGCGGCTCGCCGCGAGGTGCGCATGTGCGGCACGAGCCAGATAGACGCTCGCTGCAAGGTTAACCGCCAACGTCTCTTCAATGACGCTCGCCTCTTGGTCGGCGAGATCACCCTTATGGAGCACGCCTGCGGTGACGATCAGATCGTCAATCCCGCCAAGGTCCTGCGCGGCTCTTGCGAGTGCCGCTTCGGCTCCGCGTGCGGTGGTGACATCGGCATCGGTGCTCCTCCCCACCGCGTGTACGCGTGCGCCGACTCCCGTGAGCTCCGCCGTGATCGCCGCGCCAATCCCAGATGTTCCGCCGATGACCGCGACTCGTCGACCGCTCCAGTACTTCTGGTTCCCTTCGGGGCTCGTTGCCTTCTCCGGTGGGATGGACTGCAACTGGATCAGGCGATCGGCGAGCACGTGGTCGATTCGCGTCGTGATCTTGATGTTCTCCTCGGCGCCATCAACATGCAGGAGGCGCGCACCGGGAACATTGCGAAGTACGAGGGTGCAATCGTCGGTCGCCTGTGAGCCCTCCGGCGCCTTCGCGTACGCAGTTCGGAGAACTCCAACAACGAACCCCTGTGGTGTCTGGCCGCGTCGATAAAGGCTGCGATTCGGGATGTCGGTGATCTTCTCGCCGTCAACGATAACGAGTGTGTCTGGCGTGGGGATGGTGGTATCCACGGCATCCGCGCGGCCCGCTACAAGTGGCGCGATCACGCGCTCCACAACCTCGCGCGAAAGGAGAGGGCGGACCGCATCGTGGATTAGAACGATGTCTCCATCGGCCGCATTGAGCGCGTCGAGAGCCGCGCGGGTGGACTCGTTGCGACTGCTTCCACCAGGAACCACGGAGACGTTGATCCCCTGAAGATCCTTGAGAGCGTCATTCGTCTCTTGCAACCATTCGGAGTTGGCGGCAACAACAATCTGATCGAACGGTCCGCCAGAGGCGAGCGCCACCACGCTCCGCCGCAGGACGCTCTCTCCTGCGAGGCGAATGAACTGCTTCGGAATCTGGTCGCCGAATCGCTGACCAGAGCCACCGGCGAGGATGATCCCAAACTGCTTCACGCCGAGCAGCATACCCCCGCGCGCAGGAGACCCGCTCTTAGGTGCGAGTCATTGGCGGCGGGATGCGGATCGGTTCGCCGCGCAGGGCGGGGAGAGCAATCTCGGAGACGAAGCGCTCCGTCGCGCGCCCATCCATCACGTCGAACGAGGCGGCGGCAAAGTCGCGCACCCGCTGTCGATCAAACACTTTCGCCCTGATCCAGCGCGCGAGCTGCTCAGTGCTCTCCAGCACCGGCCCTGGGACGCCGGTGCGATAGTCGAAGAAGAAACCGCGCTCGCGCTCATACGCCGCCAGGTCAGGGGCGAGGAAGGCCATCGGTCGATTGAGCAGTGCGTACTCAAAGATGATGCTGGAGTAATCGCTCACCAGAATGTCGCCGGCGAGCATCACCTCATTCACGTCTGGCTCACTCGATGCGTCCACAACAAAGTCACCAGCCTCAGGTGGAATGCGCATCGCGGACTTCACAAACGGGTGGAGGCGCAGGATCAGACGGTACTCGCTGCCGAGCACTCGGCTCAGCGCAGAGATATCAAGCAGCTCAGGCGCTGCGGCCCCCTTAAGGTCCGTACCGCGGAAGGTCGGTGCGTAGAGGACTGTTGTTCTCCCATCGTGAAGCCCGAGTCGCTCGCGAACCGCTCGCTCGCGCGCGTCTCGTTGCGGCGAAGGGAGGAGCGCATCGGTCCGTGGGATCCCAAACGCTGCACTGATCCTCTCCACTGGCTGGCCGAACGCCTCCGCATAGATCGGCGCAATCGAGGCGGATGAAACAAGCGTGAGATCGTAGTTGGAGTGGATTGGCACCCACTTCAGGAAGACCTGATCAGCACCCCACTCAGCCTCGAGGGTGGCGCGCCCGAAGCGTTTGAATGCGCCGCAGGCGTGCCAAACCTGCACGATTGTTACGCCGGGACGCTTCTTCACGGGATAGATTGGGAAGAAGTAGTCGTCAACGATGACCAACCGTGATGAAGCGACTCGGTACGAGCGCAAGAAGATTCGAAAAACCCCCGCGATGAGGCTAATGAGCGGGATCTCGCGGCGCTCCAATGTCGCCTCAACATCGACAAGTATTCGCGGAGTTGGAACGTGGGACTGGAGCGCGCGATGAATCTCCGCGAGGTTCCCTCGCAACTCACCATCGCGATTCGCAGCGATGTAGACGCGCTCCTGGATTGGCAAGAGTCGCGCTATAGCGGCGCCCGCTCGCGCGGCGAGCACCCGCACAATCGTGCGCGGTGGCAAGATGCGACGCAGGCGTCCGCCTAGGGAGTTCAGCATGGCGGGAGTATAGGATGCGAGAGTGAATCGATTTGAACTCGCGCTCACGCGGCTCGTGCTCGGCCTTGTCGCCTTCGTGGCACAGCGCCTCGCCCTGAAGAACGAGGTCCTCTTCGCCTCCTCGCGCGGTCGCGCGCTCGGGCCACAGCTCGCTGCACTCTCAGCGGCAATTCGGGAGGCTACGCCTGAACGCACACAACGTGTTGCACTTGCACCGTATGGCTATGGAATCACCTCCAAACTTCGGTACCTCTTCCACCTGATTGGTGCAACCTGGGCGCTCCATCGCGCGAAGGTCACGATCATTGATAACGCGTGGCTCCCAGTGCACATCACCACGCGGAGGAGCGACAGCCGCGTGTTCCAGGTCTGGCACGCAGAGGGTGCATACAAACGATTCGGTCACGCATCACGGGGCGCCAGTTCCCTCGCCGATGGCGCGCTGCGCCCCTTCATGCATCGCGGGTACGACGCTGCGCTCGTCTCGTCGGAAGAGGTCCGGACCGCGTACGCCGAAGCGTTCCAGATGTCAGAGGAGCGCGTCTACGCCGTGGGCCCACTCCATTGCGCATGGCTTGCAAGCGAATCCCACGTTGCTGCGCGCGCCGCCGCGCTTCGCGATCTGTATCCATCCCTAAAAGGGCGTCGCGTGCTCCTGTACGCCCCAACATTCCGAGGACGTGGAGTCAGTCGACGAACCGCCCTCGCGATCTCGCCAGATGCGATCGCCTCCTCGCTGCCAACTGGCTGGATCGTGCTGATCAAGGCGCACCCGCTGGTGCCGATCACGGACACCGCAACGCATCCGTCATGCCTCATCGTTGATCGCAGGACGCCGGTGGAAGAGCTCTTCCCCGTTGCGGATGCTCTCTTCACCGACTACTCATCGTCGGTGTTCCTCTGGTCTCTGCTGTCTCGGCCGCTCCTACTCGCCATCGATGACATCGCGGAGTACTCGGATGACCCTGGCCTCTTCGCCGATCTCTCCGCGAGCGATGGGATAGGTCAGCGCGTGAGTACTGCCGACGATGTTGCCGCGCTCCTTGCCGGAATCACGGCGCGCGGTGATGCCGTGTCGCGTGAGCGATATCACGCGTTCGCCGAACGTTATCTCGGACCGCGTGCTGAACTTGACCGCGCGCCGGCGCGAGCGGCGGCGCTCATCTTGGGCGAAAGGTTTCCCGCTCAGCGAAGGAGCGAACGCCAGTAGAACGTTGCAAACGCCGCAGCGAGCACGGCGAGAAGTCCGGCGAGCGCGAGCGCACCGCTCGCACCGAGGAGTGAGACGACGGCACCGGTCGCGAGCCCGCCGATCGGCGTAGACCCTGCGAAGACGGTGGTGTAGACGCTCATCACCCTGCCGCGAAGCGGCGCTGGCGTGGTGGTTTGGATGGAGGCATTGGCCGTCGCCGCCATGGAGATCGCGCCGAACCCCGCACCAAAGAGCGCGAGGCCCGTGAGTGGCACTGCAACGGCCAGGCCGCTCTCGGCGGCGGCTCCCGCCGCCACGCTGAACGCGCCGAGGAGTGCACCACCAGTCACGATCAGCTTTCTCCGCGGCTCCCGAAGTGCCGCGACCGTCAGGGCGCCAAGGAGTGAGCCGAGTCCAACCGCCGCCATCAAGCCGCCGAGGCCAGCGGCACCAATCTGCAGCACCACACGGGAGAGTGGCGGAATGATGACGTTGAAGTTCATCGCCACGCCGGAGATCACGCCGATCACGAACACGCAGAGCGCCACGATTGGAGTGCGCCGCACGTAGCGAAGGCCCTCCATCAGGCTCGTCGTCACCGCATGAACACTGCGGGGGCGTACACCGCGAGGTGCGGCATGCAACTCCACCTCCCGCATCAGGAGAAGCGCAAAGAGCGTTGCGAGGAAGCTGGCTCCGTTGACGGCGAAACATCCAGCCACCCCAATCGCACCGATCAGCACGCCGCCGATCGCGGGGCCAACGACGCGCGCGCCATTGAACATCGCAGAGTTGAAGGCAACGGCGCGTCCCACCTCTTCGCGTGGAACCATCTCAGAGAAGAACGACTGTCGAATCGGCATGTCAACCGCATTGACAGTGCCAAGGCCCACCGCAAGGACGATCAAGAGCGGAATCGACATCACGCCGAACGCGACCAGGAGTGCCTGAAGCAACGCCAGGATCATCAACGCAGCCTGCGTGCCAATCAGCGCCTGCCGCTTCGGCAGCACATCTGCAAGGACGCCACCGAAGAGTCCGAAGATAAGGACGGGGGTAAATTGCGCCGCAGCAACCACACCGAGCCAGACGGGGTCGGGCGTGAGCTCAGTGATCAGCCACGCCTGGGCGATGGATTGCATCCATGTGCCGGCGAGCGAGATCAGTTGGCCGCCCCAGAAGAGTCGATAGTTACGATGGCGAAATGGCCCACGCCACCGTGTGGCCGCGATCACGTTCGTCGACGCGCTCGACCCTTCGCGCTGCGCGTTGACTCAGGTTGGCGCAGTGCGGCCACCGCGGCAACAACCGGGAGGGCGAAGATCGCACCAGGGATTCCCGCCACCAAACCGCCTGCCGTACCGGCAATGAAGACCGTGGCACCGGAGAGGCGAAGCACCCCGTTCAGGAGTCGAGGCGCAAGCTGTGTTGCGACAAGAAGCCAGCTCACCACGATCACGACGACGCCGACCAGCGTCTGGTCCCCTGCACTCAAGAGCGCAAGAAGAAGTGGCGGAATCACCGCGGCGCCTTGCCCGATTGTTGGGATCGCCATGACGAGACCGCCAAGCGTTCCAGCCAACACCGCATCAGCGCCAGCGAGCGACGCTCCGAGTCCGGCGGTGAGACCGAAGGTTAGTCCAAGGAGAAGATGTCGTCCGATGAAGCGCGCGAGGATCGACTCGAGCACTTCTCGAGATCGATGAACAGACGCCTCGCTGGCGCGAGGAAGGAAAATGTTCAGCACGAGAACGTAGTTCGGGTTCGCCGAGAGGATCAGGCCGAGTCCAATCGCAAGGATGACCGGTCCGAGTGCGGCCACGGCGCCAGCGGCGATGTTCGCAATGTTCGCCTGCACGGTAGCCGCCGCGCTGCGAATGAGGGTGAGAGCCTCTGTTGCAATCGGAACGAGATCAATCTGAATGCCAAGTGAACGAAGAAGCTCACTCGGACGGGCGATCAGTTCCCCAACCTCCGCACTCGTGAGCGGCGCTGCCGACACAACCACGCTGAGCGAGGTTGCCAGTGCGAAGACGAGCTCCGCGATGATCACGAGCACCGGGATCGCACCGAGCACCCAGACCAGGATCACGGCGCGACGTCGAGCCATGCCGCGACGCGCAAGCGCGTCGATCGGTGCGTCTGCAAGCGTTGCAAGGAGCCAGCCTGCGATTACCGCCGCGATCAGGGCGCTCTGCGCGCTGACGAGCGCGGCGATCTGTGCGAGTCCTGCACCAATGAGGAGCACCGCGGCACTCGCGAGTGCCGCCCATGCGAGCGCCTGGACGATCGGTGGCCATGCACGCGGACTGCCGAGTGGCGGAAGGTTCATTTGATCAGGCTAGCGCACTCCGGACCACATCCAGTGGGAGTGCGATCGCTTCGGCGCCGTTCACGCCGACCATGCTCTCGGCCGCGATCATCGCATCCAAAATCGCCTCCTCGGTAGCGTCCGCTGTTGCCTCAAAGAGTGGTGAGATGTGCGCATTGATCAGCATCTCCACACTCTTGTTAAATGGCGCGACCGGCTCCAGGTCTTCTGGTGGCAGGTTCGCGTTCGCCGTCGAGAAGCTCAAGACCAGATCGCCCGATGAGTGTTCGCCCACGCCCCCAACACGCGCGATCCCCATCACGGCGCGTTGCGCGAGGCGGTCAAGCTGCATCGGAAGCAATGGTGCATCCGTAGCAACGATCACGATGATGGAGCCTGCGCCGCCACGCGGGTCGTCGGGTGCAAACGCTGACGGCGTCTCTGGTGGCGTACCTGATGGCACGGCCTTCCACGGGAGCGGATACTTGGCGGTGTCGAGGACGCCTCCTTCGGCGCCGAGCACGCGTCCAGCAATGGTGAGTCGATGGCGTCGGCCATGGTTCGCCTGCACGAACACACCGACGGTGTATCCGCCAAGTTCGGCAGGGAGAGTGCGACTTGCGGTGCCGTTGCCACCCTTGAACCCGTGACAGATCATCCCCGTGCCGCCACCCTGGTTGCCGCGCGGTACCGCTGCGCCGACAGGAAGTGCGGCGGCGGCATCAAGCGCGGCGCGTGCATGCGCCGCAGTGATGTGAAATCCGTTGATGTCGTTTAGTACGCCGTCGAATGTCTCGCCGACCACCGGGAGACTCCATGCAGGCGCACCACGTACGTTGTCAAGCGACCAACGGATCATCTCATCGTGCACCACGCCAACAGAGTGCGTGTTGGTGATGCAGATTGGCGTGGTCAGAAACCCCGATTCGCGAATCCACTCCAGTCCCGTCAACTCTCCGTTGCCATTCAGTCGATGCGTGCCAGCGAAGAGCGGATGCCCCATGGATTCAAGTGCCTGCGGCAGGATTGCGGTAACTCCCGTTCGAATCGGTCCGCTTCCACGCAGCAGAGCGCCATCCCCCTCAATCAGCGTCTCTGTGGCAACACGCACGCCCTTGACGTCGCTGATTGCGTTGCGCGGGCCGTGCGGAAAGCGACCGATTGTGATCCCAAGGTCTGCCGCTCGTTCGCTCCGTGGCATGGTGATCTCCTTATCGCTGCGCGCGTTCAGCGGCGTACAGCGTGATCGCAGCAGCAACCCCGAGATTGAGGCTCTCCGCTCTGCCGAGCATTGGAATGCTCACCGCGACACGACACGCGGCGCGGAGCGCGAGTGAGAGTCCTTCCGCTTCGGTGCCAACGACAATCACGGCAGGGGCGCGATATGCCACCTCGGCATAGTCCGACGGAGCATCACTCGCCGTCGCGACGCTCTCACCGGGCCAGCGCGCGAGCAAATCGCGCGCGTCCGCGTCGCTCACGCGAAAGATTGGAACCGCAAAGATTGAACCCATCGTGGCGCGAACGCACTCCACACTGTACGGATCGCACGTTTCACCAACCAAGATGACCCCGCCCGCTCCCACCGCGTCGGCACTGCGAATGCAGCTGCCAAGGTTTCCGGGATCTCGCGGACCTTCAAGCATCAGCCATCGTGTCGCGGCATTCGGATCAATCTGCTGTGCTCCTTGAGTCTCAGTTGCGGGCTCCTCGAATACGCCGAGGATCGGCTGTGGGTTTTCGCGACCGGTCACCTTTGAGAGCACTTCATTGGAGACGCGGATCACACGCTCCGTTGTGAGCGTGCTCCCTTCTCCGTCCGGCCCTACGAGCAGGATGCTGGCGCGCCAACCCGCGCGAACCGCCTCTGCGAGTGTCCGCTCCCCTTCCGCGAAGAAGCGACGCTGCTCCTTACGCCCCTTCGGCGTGCGAAGTTCACGCAACTCCTTGATCAGAGGGTTGCTGACGCTCATGATCTGATCCGACGCGTTTGGGGCGGAGTCCATCGCATCAGGATAGACGCACCCTTCACGCGTAGCGTGAAACAGAGGCGCGACGCGATCTGGACCTGTGGGAGCCTTGAGCCACCCTGGGCGAGTGCCTACTGGGCCAGCACGAGGAGGAGACGATAATGGTACAGGTTTCATGGCGACGTACCACTGCGGTTGCGCTGGTCGTCGGGTTGATTGCAGCCGCCTGCGGCGGCTCCGGCAGCTCCGAAAGTCCTGATGGAGGGCTCACCACTGATCCGGTGACGCTCACCGTCCAGATCTTCAACGCGGGTGGACAGGCGGAACTTGAGTATCGACAGGCACAGGCGGCCGAATTCACCGCCCTGCATCCGAATGTCACCGTAGAGATCGTGCAGAGCAGCGCGTACATTGACACGCTGCTCCCCCAGATCGCCGCGGGCACCGCGGGTGACGTGATCTGGACAGATACTGACACGGGCTTCACGCAGTTTGCGGTAGCTGGTGCGTTCGAACCACTTGACAGCTACATCGCAGCAGACGGATACGACTTGAGCCCTTATCCAGAGGCGCTCCTGAAGTCGTTCCAGCTCGACGGCTCGCAGATGGTGATGCCGAACAGCGTGCTGCCGTTCAACTTTGTCTACTACAACAAGGACATCTTTAAGGCTGCGGGTGTCGCTGAGCCGACGAACGATTGGACGATCGCGGAGTTCGTGGACGCTGCGCGGAAGACGACCGACAAGTCCATCAAGCGCTTCGGGCTCTCGTTTGCGTGGACGGAGCAGTATGTGGCGTGGATGCGCATGTACGGCTGCGAGCTCAGCAACGACGACTCGGCGGCGACCGAATACACCTACAACGGCACGGGCTGTGCCGACGCGCTCAAGACACTTGACGATCTAAGTCGAGAGGGCGTGATGAACTGGGGGCCTGGCGCGAAGTTCGGCGGTCTCTCCGACGCGGACTCGGCTGGTGAACAGAACTTCTCGGCGGGCAACGTGGCGATGTTGATCTCCGGCACGTGGGAGTCCCCGGCCATCATCGCGAACTCCGCAGGCGCGTTCGAGTGGGATGCGGTCTCCGTCCCCGTTGAGGGGAACGGCAAGATCCAGGGTGCCGCTTCTGGCTTCGGAGTGTCAGCGAGCTCCGAGAACAAGGCGTGGGCCTGGGAGTACGTGAAGTTCCTCACGGACATCGAAGGGCAGAAGCGCGACGCGATCGCTGGTTACAACAGCTCGCCGATCTCTGCGGTCCTTGACGATGTCTACTGCAAGACGGATGCGTTGCCGTTGAGCAAGTGCGAGATCACCAAGATCGGAAGTGCGCACATGGCGCTCGAACCGATCAAGGGTGAATGGTCCGTGGGCTTCTGGGACGTTGTGAGCGCTGGATTCGAAGAGGCGTTCACCGCGGACGATCAGTACGACTGGCAGGCGCATCTCGACGCGTTGGTTGAGCAGTCGACCGCCGCGGCGCCGCTCCAGTGATCACGGTGTCGCACTGCCTGCGTGGCTGAGCGACTCGCGTAATGCAGCGGGTTGATGAGGGGGCGGGCCGGCTCAGCCGGTTCCGCTCCCTCTTCGCTCCCCTCCCAGTCCTTCAGCGCGCCGAAGAGCGCTGGTTCTGGTTCTTCATTGCCCCGTTCCTCGCTGGATTCCTGCTCTTCGCACTCGCACCGCTGGTCGCATCGTTTGCGCTCTCCTTCATGGAGTGGAACCTCCGCGGCGCGCCAACACTCGTTGGCCTCGAGAACTACGCAGACTTAGCCGATCTCAACGGCAAGGGGAAGATCGTCCTCAAAGCATTCAGCAACACGGTGATGATCACCGTGATCGCCGTCCCGATGCAGCTGGTGATTGGGCTCTCCTTTGCGCTTCTCTTGAACCAGAAGGTGAAGGGGATGGCGCTCTTTCGAATGGCGTTCTACCTCCCCACCGTGGTCGCGGGTGTCGCCACCGCCGCTCTCTGGCGCTGGATTCTCGGCTCCGAGGGGCTCGTCAACAAGGCGCTCGATGTAGTCGGCGTCGCAGGCCCTGCCTGGTTCAACGAACCAGAGTCGGTGCGCTGGGGGATCATCTTCATGCTGATCTGGGCCGGCACCGGCGGGATGACACTGATCTTCCTCGCGGGACTTCAGCAGATCTCCAAGGACATCCTGGAGGCGTGTGAGTGCGACGGCGCTGGGCGATTCCGACGCTTCTTCTCGATCACGCTCCCACTCCTGTCGCCCACGCTCTTCTTCAACCTCGTGATCGGGTTGATCGGCGGACTTTCGCTCTTCACCGAAACCTATGTCGTCTCTGGCGGGGGAGGCGGGCCTGCAAACGAGTCAATGTCCGTCGCCCTCTTGATCTATCGGCTGCTGATTCGAAACCTCGACTTCGGGTTCGGATCCGCTGTGGCCTGGCTGCTCACCGCGGTCGTCCTGCTACTCACGGTCGTGAACTTCAGGCTCTCAAAGCGATGGGTCTTTTATGACAACTAGTGGCGCACGGGCGATCCCGATGATCTCACCGCGTCGGGTAGCGATCTATGCGGCGCTAACCCTCTTCTCGCTCCTCTTCCTGCTCCCATTTGTCTGGCAGCTCGGCACGTCACTGAAGACGCCGGCGGAGATCGCGACTGGCACATTCACTCTCTTCCCCGCGGAGCCGCAGTGGGAGAACTACGCGGAGGTCTTCCGTCGAGCACCGATCGCAACGTGGTTCTTCAACTCTGCGTTCATCGCAATCGTCGGCACGCTCGGTGCGACGCTCACCTCAGCCTTCTGCGCGTATGGATTCGCGGTTCTGCATGCGCGCGGGAGCCGTCTCGCCTTCGGGATGGTGCTCCTTACGATTCTCGTCCCGTACCAGGTACTGATCATCCCTGAGTACATCGTCTGGGCGAAGCTCGGATTGATCAACACGCCGCTGCCGATCCTCCTTCCGTGGTTCCTTGGGGGTGGTGCGTTCAACATCTTCTTGCTGCGTCAATTCATGCTCGGTCTGCCGCGCGACATGGTCGATGCGGCCCGCGTTGACGGCGCCAATGAGCTGCACATCTTCATTCGCATCATCTTGCCAATGTGCGCTCCTGCCCTCGCCATCGTCGCCGTCTTCCACTTCATCTACATGTGGAATGACTTCCTCCGCCCGCTCCTCTACCTCCCCGACCCTTCCGCGATGACACTCCCCGTTGGGCTCTCCGGTTTCGTGAACAAGTTCGCCCGCCAGTGGCACCTGCTGCTCGCGGGTTCAGTGATCGCCCTCGCTCCGCTCCTCGTCATCTTTGCGCTCGCGCAGCGAGTGATCGCGCGCGGCATCAGCATTGCGGGAGTCAGACGATGATCGTGACGCCACCGGCTCTCGTGCAACCGGTGGTGTTTCAGATACTTTTGGAGAGTATCCTTTGCGAGGAGATGATGGACATGAACCACACATCCGTGAATGAGGAGGCGCAATGAGCGAGCAGTTGGCGATTGCAGGTGGCACTCCGGTTCGATCAGGGGAGTTCCCCGCCTGGCCCGTGTTTGACGGCAAGGATGAGGCGATCATGCTCGAGGTGCTCCGCAGCGGCGTGTGGGGTGGCTACCCGGAGCCAGGGAAGTACAACGCACGTTTCTGCGAAACCTTCGCCGCGTACCAGAACGGCGGGAAGGCCGGTGCGCACGGCATCTTGATGGTGAATGGCACGGTGACCATGGAGGTCGCGCTCAAGGCGCTCGGCATCGGCTGGGGAGACGAAGTGATCATCCCTGCGCTCACCTTCGCCGCAACGGGATACGCACCGATTGCCGCTGGCGCACTCCCAGTGGTGGTAGACGTCGAGCCTGAGGCGTGGACGATTGACCCAAAGGCGGTTGAGGCGGCGATCACGTCGCGCACCAAGGCGATCATGCCGGTGCACTGCGGTCAAGTTGTCTCAGATATGGATGCGATTGTGGCGATCGCCAAGAAGCACGGTCTCGCCATTGTTGAAGACTGCGCGCATAGCCAAGGGAAGGAGTGGGGCGGAGAAGGGGTTGGCCTCATCGGCGACTTTGGCTCATTCAGCCATCAGTCGTCCAAGATCCTCACCGCGGGTGAAGGCGGCACGCTGCTCACCAAGGATGCGACGCTGGCGAGACGCGCTCACTCGCTGATTGACTGCGGTCGTGCAAAGGACGAGGCGGGGAAGGAGTTCACATTCGGCGCAAACTTCCGACTCGGTGAGCTCCACGCTGCGCTCCTGAATACGCAGATGGAGCGCTTCGAAGCACAGCGGGCCGAGCGCGAGGCGAACGGCCGCTACATGGAGGAGCAGCTCGCCAAGGTGAACGGTGTCCGTGCACTGAAGGTGTTCGACCGTGTCACGCGCCTCTCCTTCTACCGCTTCATCATCGCCATCGATCCAGATGCATATGGCAATGTCGGCAATGCCGCGGTCTGCGAGGCGCTCGACGCAGAGGGGATCGGATGCTGGGTCGGTTACGAGTCGATGAGCGACTACGAACTCTTCCAGCCGCACCTCTCACGCATGCCAGTCCCAGTGCAGTACGCCAAGCAGATGGATCCGAAGGGGTGGAAGACGCCAGTGGCCGATCGGGCGGCAAAGCACGAACAGATCTACCTGGACGAGAACATCTTCCGTGCCGGCAGAGAGGGGATCGACCAGGCGGTCGAAGCGCTGCTCAAGTTGCAGCGTCACCCCGACGCACTGAAGAAGGTCGCCGCCGCGATGGCAGCTGGCTGATCCCCAGAGTCCCGAAGGAGACTTCGTTGTGACCAGCGAGGTGCGCTTCGCAATGCACGGCGGTGGATATATCGCCAAGATCCACGCGGCCGCAATCGCCGCAACGAACGGGGCGACGCTCGTCGCTGTTGCGGGCCGAAGTGGCAGCGCAAGCGAACTCGCGGCACGTGCCCACGTTCCGTGGCTCGACGGCGAAGAGGGCCTTGTTGCAGCGGCAGCACGGGGCGAGTTTGACGTTGCGATCCTCTGCACGCCGAATACGATGCATGCGCCAGTAGGGCTTCGACTCCTCGATGCAGGCGTGCATCTGCTCATCGAGAAACCGATGACCACGAGTGTTGCTGATGCGAAGTCGCTCACAGATCGCGCGCGCGCCAACTCGCGGCACGTCGCAACCGCGCACATGTGGCGTGTGGACCAAGAGGCGACCTGGCTGCGCGATCAGGTTGCGGCGGGAGCGATCGGTGCGGTCTACCGGAGTCGCGGGTGCGGGGTGCACACGGGCTGGGGTCCGTCGGGTTGGTTCACGGAGGCGAAGCTCGCCGGTGGTGGCGCCGTTGCCGACATGGGGATCCACGCGATCGACACGCTGCGTTTCGTCCTCGGTGAGCCGAATGCGCTAGCCGTCTCCGCTCGCACCGCACGCCGTTTCATCAGCGGCGATGTTGAAGATACGGCGAGCATCCGCATTGACTGGGAGGGTGGAACCTGGTCGGAGGTTGAGGCGGGATGGTGGCAGCCGTTCGCCGATGGACCAGAGGCGAGCCTCCGCCTCTACGGTGAAGCTGGGACCGCAACCCTCTTCCCAACCGCTGTGGTCCAGGGTGCCGAGACCGACAAGGAGCGGACGCTTACTGGACCGCTCGTCAAAAAGTCTGACCACTGCGATCCGAGCATCTACGCCGCGCAGATCGCCCACATGGTCGCCGTGATCAACGGTGCGCCGTCGCTCCTCGACGAGTGTGGTCCTGCGGCGGTCGCCATCATGGAGGCCGCGTACCGATCCGCCGCGAGCGGCAAGACAGAGGCCGTTCCTTCGTGAGACTTCCGTGGCTCGACGGCCAGCGCAAGACCATCGTCACAATCTGGGCGCTCTGGGCCGTGATCGTCATCTCCTTCCAGGCAATCAGCTACGAGCGGGTGAGACTCGTGCGACCCGACTACGCCGTCTCGTGGAGCTCTTGGGAGACCGAGCTCGGCAACAACCTCTTCAAGGATTACCTCAACGAAGACTTCTTGAACCAGCAGGTGGCGTGGGACAGCGAGTACTACCTTGGAATCGCTGTGGGCGGTTACGACGATCCGATCGCTGGTACGGCAACGGATCCCAAGACGAATCTGGAAATCCCGAGGAACTACTCATTCTTCCCCTTCTATCCAGCGCTCATTCGTGTTGTCGCCGCTCCGCTCTCGCTGATCGGTCTCAACGCCATCGCCACGGCAACCCTCGCTGGACTCATCATCACGCTGCTAGGCACCCTCGCCGGACTCTTCGCCCTTGATGACCTAATTCGACGCCGTTTCAAAAAGGACGAACGGAGCGGTGAAGAGGCGACGGGCCTCTCCACGCGCGCCGCTACCTATCTACTGATCTTCCCAGGCGCGCTCTTCTTTGCGCAGATCTACACCGAGGGGCTCTTCATCGGTCTCTCATTCGGCGCGATCGCGCTCGCGCTTCGGCAGCAATGGCTCTTGGCTGGCGCTCTCGCCACCGCGGCAGCACTAACGCGTGCGCATGGAGTGCTGACTGCGATTCCGCTCGCGATCATCTGGTGGAACGCTGGGGGCAGTACTGCGTTCAGCTCTGCAGTTAGTGACATGCGCACACGCCGCATCGCGCCGATCTTCTCTGCTGCGCTTCCGCTGGTCGCCATTGGTCTGCCGATAGTTGCTCACCTCATCTGGCGCACCTCCGCACTCGGTGAAGGGTGGGCGCGCCTGCAGGACTTCTATTTCGGGCGCGGATACCTCTCCATCACGGACAGCGTCGCTGCCTGGGTCACCGGTGCCGCATACGCCTTCGAACAGGGTCGCGAGGCGCTCGTCACCTACGCACTCGACCGCATCTCGTTGATTTTGGCCATCGTTGCCTCCCTCGCACTGTTGCGCCAGCGACAGGTGGAGATTGCGACGTTCAGCCTCGCGCTGATCGCGACAAGCGGACTCAGCGGCGACCATCAGAGCACCATTCGCTACATGGCCATTGTTCCAGCTCTGCCAATCTGGCTCGCTGGCATCGGCAGCCGTCCTTGGTTCGACCGGGCCTGGAGCCTCGGCTGCACACTGCTCCTTGCACTCCTCTTGATGCTTTTCAGTCGCGACTTCTGGGTCGCCTAGTGCCGCGATCCGCGCGGTCGGCGCGACCAAAGGGTTGCACCACGACCCCGTCCGCTCCACGCGGAAAGATGGGGGTTCCTGAGGGGCGACTCGCCCGTCATGCGGCGCAGGTCAAAGCGGCACAACGATCAGCGCGCAGCGGCGGGGGCGCGCTCGTCTTGGTAGGCGACTCCATTACCCAAGCGTGGCAGACCGAAGGGCACGCTTCACTCTTGAAGCCGTTCCGCACCATCAACTTGGGGACGAGTGGTGATCGCACCGAACAGATCATTTGGCGACTGATGAATGGCGCACTGCCGATGAGACTCAACCCTCTCGCCTTCATCGTGATGGCTGGAACAAACAATGCAGGGCATTTCAAGGATCATCCAGTGCACATCGCCGATGGTGTGCTGCGTATCCTTGAGCTCCTTGACGCTGCAGCACCAAACGCGCCGATCATCCTCTACCCGATCTTCCCTCGCGGCCATCGACCATATGCAGCAATGCGCAAGCTTATCGAAAAGACGAACAATTCCCTCCTTGCGCGCCTTCCGAGTCGGTGGAATCTCATCGTGCGTGATCTCCGCACGCCGTTCCTCGACGCTCAAGGCAACGTGAATCGGGCGCTGATGCCAGACTACCTGCACTTGAGCCGCGCCGGGTATGAGATCTGGGCTGCAGACATCAAGCAGGCACTCGCGAGCTAGCGCCAGCTCTCTAGTCGTGCCGCGGCCTCGGACATCGCCTCGTTGCTCCATCCACCGTGCGTAAACCAGGCAATCGCATCCAGAGACGGATAGTTAGCGTTCAATGTATTGAGGACGGTGGCGATGTCATCTTCAGCCTCGTTCGTCCCTAAGGTTGGCACTATGCGCGTTGTTGCGTGTGCCAACTCAATCTTTGCTACAACATCTCGCATACACCCATCAACTACCCAAAGTGGATCAAACCCCCAATCGTGGAAATAGCACATCGGTTCTACCTCATCGAGTACATCAGCAAACTGTGCGAGGTCTTGCCCCACCTCAGAAAAAGATTGCGGGAGAATGAAGGCGGCAAGGTGGACTCCAGGGCGAATCAAATCAATCGCGTCGCGGATGCTATGCACATGCATGGCGATCTTTGAGGTGCGCCACGCTTGCCACGCAGAAAGCCGCGGGTCATCTGGAGGTAGCATAAAATTAAGCGCCAACGGGTCAATCCCTGCCTCGGCCATTGCGAGCGTGCGACTCACAGGGCCAACGTCCATATTCGTGTTGTCAAAACGGACCCAGTCCAAGTCAATGCCGTCAACGCTGTAGTTACGCACGATCTCTTCAATGATGGACTGCTCATAAGCTCGCACCCTCGGATCAATGGGGTTCACAAAGACGGAGCTACTCTGCTCGCTGAACGGCACCGCCACACCGCTTATCGCTACTTGCATTTCCCACTCAGGATGCTTCGTGGCGGCCACCTTATCGTGGAACTGCGGCACCCAGGCGTAAACCTTCAAACCTCGCCGATGACCTTCTGTCACCGCCGCCTCAAGTGGGTCCCAACTCGCCGCCCCCGACCAGACTGGAGCGATCTTGCTCGAATAAAAGGCGGTGCCGCTAGGCAGTACATCATCTTCATCATGTTTTGCGATCACGTGCACGGTGGTGATTCCGGCAAGTTTCGCGCCTTCCATAAAATACGCAACCTCTTCGTTTGAGTGCCATCGCTGAAGGCGCGCTACGAGGTGGGACGAAGGCCTTGTCGCTGAGCAGCCAAGCAATACAGCCGCGAGCAGACAAACAGCCGCGAGTATTGATGCGTGCAGTCGGTGCGTGGGTGCCGCTCCTACTTGTCAACTCCCGTTACTACCACTCCGCGCACGAAGTAGCGCTGGAAGATGATGAACAGGATGATTGGGATCGCGATCGTCATCAGGGTCGCCGCCTCCGGATAGCCGACGCGCGCAGAATACTGGCTCGAGAATCGGGAGAGCCCGATGCCGAGAGTTTGCAGCTCTGGTTTCGTTGATAAGTAGATCAACGGTCCGAAGTAATCGTTCCACGAATAGACGAAGTGGAAGATCGTGACCGCGATGATCACGGGTCGAGACTGCGGAATAATCACATATCGCAGGGTCTGCCATGGGCTCGCCCCCTCAATCTGAGCGGCCTCATCATGTTCGCGAGGGATGGTCATCATGTACTGCCGAATCAGGAACACGTCGAAGGCATTCGCGACGAAGGTCGGCACCAGGAGGGGCAGCCACGTGTTCACCCAGCCGAGATTAAGGAAGAGCATGTATGTGGGAATCAGGGTTACGGTGCCTGGGATGAAGATCGTGGCGACCATAACCTGGAAGAGTTTCCCGCGACCCGGGAAACGAAGGCGAGAAAATCCATATGCGACAAGCACACAGCTGACCACGGTGCCGATGGTCCCAATCACCGCGATGATAAGTGTGTTCCGCAACAGTGTTGGGTATTCAAGAATATCCCACACGGTCCCAAAGTTGTTGAACGTGGCAGAGAACTCCCACGCGTTTTCCAGCGTACGCCACGATCCCTGCCAGAGAATCGTCTTGGTGACATCCGTCGGATCGGCGAGAATGCTCTCCTGCCGACCAGGCTTGACGAGCACCAACTCCTTGAAGCTGCCGTCATCCTGTGGGACAAGCACTACGGGTCGCTCTTTTCCGTCGACCTCCACCTGCTTCGCGCGCGCCGGATAGAGCGGTGAGCCGGCTGCGTAGACCTGGTCTGGATCTTTCAGGCTGATGGAAGCCAGGTTGAAGAGCGGTGCGAAAAAGAGGAAGGTCAGGATCGCCACTGCAAACGTGGCAAGGACCCTGCGACGCGTCGAGACTCGCCGCTTGGACTCAATGTGCTCGGCTGCCGCAGCTTCAGCGCTGAGACCATCCACTGCGCTCACTTGTCGCCTCCTGCGTAATAGACCCAGCGCTTCTGCGTTCCGAATAGGATCAGGCTGAGTCCGAGTGTGATGATGAAGAGCACCCACGCAAGGGTGGCTCCATACGAAGGATCTTGGTACGTGAAGAAGTTCTTGAAGAGATAGATGTTGAAGAAGCTCGTCGTCCCCTGTGGGTTGCCGTTCCCTCCGTTTAAGACCTGAGGCACCAAGAAGTACTGCAGGCTGCCTGCCACCCCCAGGATGAGCGTGTAGAAGATGACCGGAGTGATCATTGGGAGCGTAATGTGGCGAAGGCTTGCCCACCAGCCCGCACCGTCAACAGTGGCCGCTTCATAGAGCTCCGTCGGCACGCTACCGAGACCGGAGAGGTAGACGACGATTGCCGAACCGATCCCCCAGATTCCCATCAAGACGAGGGCGGGATAGATCAGGGTGGGATCGTTCACCCAGAGGGGTGGCTCCTCAACGCCAAAGAGAGTGATCAGAGTGTTAAGAGGACCGTTCTGCCCCATCACGCCAGTCCAGCCGATGATCCCCGCAACGAACGGGATGACATATGGCAGAAACCAAAGTACTCGAAAGGTACCAGGAGCCATCAAGGCCTTGCTGTTGAGGATCAGTGCAACAGACAAGGGCACAAGGATCCCGACAGGGAGTGCGATCAACATAAATCGGAAAGTGACACCAAGAGCGTTCCAAGCCTGCGGGTCACCAAAGAATCTGACCCAGTTGTCCAGGCCGATGAATTCAAAGCTACGACTAGCCCCGGTTAGAGATGCATCAAAGAATGTGAGCAAGAGGCTTGCGACTATTGGAAAGGCATAGAACACAATGAGGCCGATCAACCACGGTGAGATGAAGATGAATCCCCACTGCGCCTCGCGCCGTTCAATCTTGTTCCTGAAGATGCGCATGTTCACTCCCCTCACTCGCACTTCTGCCGAGATCTTGGCGAGATCTTCGGGGCGGGTGCGACGTGCGTCCCACCCGCCCCGAGTGACCTCCTGTTTGCGCTATGAAACCGCGGTGGCTATTCCGCCTCGTCCGCGATCGCTTGAAGGGCCGGAAGGAACGTATTCGTCACGTAATCGGACACGTTCATTTTTGCCTTCGTCAGCCGTGGCGTGAAATCGCTGTAGATGTATTCCCGAGCCTTCAGGTAGTTCGGGATGTACGCCTCAGCGCTTGGGCTCGATGCATTGGCGTAGCTCGCCTTTGCAATGTCCCAGTTCACGCCTTGCGGGAATCGCTCGTCCAGGGTCGCGAAGAACGCGTCCTGGTCTGCTTCTCGGGCTGGCATGCCGCCGTAGATGACGAGCAGTTCTGCCGACGCCTCGCCGAGCAGATACGTCATGAACTGGAATGCCTCCTTCGGGTGTTTGCTACCAGCCGAAATGCGGAAGGTATCCGCATTCAGGTCGTTGCTGATCGTCCCGTTGTACGACGGAGTCGGCGCGATGTCCCAATCTTCACCGAGAACGTCGCCGAGACAGCACGTATACCAGGTGTAGGACTGGCCCATTGCGATCTTCCCTGTTGGGAAGGCGTTGCCTTGGCCCCACTCCTCTAGTGCGGCGACGTCCGCGTTCGGGATGAAGTAATCCTTAAATGCGCCGTCGTTGTACCACTGCCAAGCGTCAATCCATCCATCTGGAACAGCAAGTGTCTTGCCGTCTGACTGGAGGAACTGACCTGGCTTGAACCAACTACCCCACTCCGGGGCGCCGTTCCATGGCTGCGCGTAGCCATACTGAACAATCTTATTCTTGTTGAAGCCCGCCTCGGTTGCGTTCTTGCCAGCACTGTCGACTGTCAAGAGCATGCCGATCTCGCGTACCGTCTGCCAGCTCCAGTCAACTTCTGCACCGTTCAGCATGTACTTCCCGCCGTACTCTGCCGGCGGTAGTTCAAGCCCAGCCTCTTCAAAGAGCGACGGGCGGTAGTACAGGAATGACGGGAATGAGGCAAAAGGAAGACCGAGTTGCCCTTGTCCACCGACTGCAAATGCCTCAACAGCTGCCGCTGGGAATTGCGCAAGGTCATAACCCGACTCTTCGATGAGCGGCGTCAAGTCCAGCCACTGTCCGTAGAATCCGTTTGAACCGGCGACGCCAGCCGGCCCAACGACATCTGGCGGATTCCCTGCCGCGTTCTGTGTGAGCAGGGTGTTCTTGGCGTCCGCGTTCGGCACCACCTCAAGGGTGACCTGAATGTTTGGATTCGCCGCGTTCCACCTATCAACTACTGCCTGCTGCACAGGCACCTGTGTCTCTACGTTATCGCCAGTTCCAAGGCCAACGAACCAGCGCAACTGCACTACTTCAGCTGGCTCCTCCGAAGACGTTGAGCCGCCACACGCGACGGCGAGGAGCATCATCACCGCGGCAATCGCGCTGAGACGCCACTTCCTGAGATACATGAGTCCCTCCAGCTTCTCGCGAAAGCACCCTCCAACGGAGAGAGCCTGCTGCGCAAAGGAATACGCCTCACAGTGGCGGTGCGGGGGGTGGAGTGCGGCGGGCGCAACCAAAGCGGGGGGCTGAGCGTGGAAGGAGCCTAGAATTAGCTCAGAATCGCAGTAGAGGGGGGTCCTTGAAGGTCAGCATCATCGGAGCCGGTAGCACCTATACCCCCGAACTCATTGAAGGGATCGGCGAGGGCCGACTCGGCACCCCCCTGGACGAACTCGTCTTGATGGACCTTGACCCTGCGCGACTTGAGATCCTCGGTGGTCTGGCGAAGCGGATGCTCGACAAGGCCGGCTGGAGCGGGCGAATGAAACTCACTACCTCACGTGACGAAGCGTTGGACGGACCGGACGCCTGTCTCGTGCAGTACCGCATCGGCGGATCAGCGGCGCGCGTGAAAGACGAATCGATCCCACTCCCCCACGGCGTCCTCGGTCAAGAGACGGTCGGCCCAGGCGGCTGGGCGAAGGCGCTGCGCACCGTGCCGCCCACGATTGAGATCGCCGAAGCGCTCGCAACGCGCAGTCCGAAGGCGTGGCTGCTCGACTTCGCGAATCCTGTCTCGATGGTGAGCCAGGCGCTCATCGGCGCGGGGCATCGCGCCGTCGGTCTCTGCAACTCCGCGATCGGTCTGCAGCGCAGTGCGGCGAAACACTTTGCCGTTGCACCAGAACGCGTGGAGATTGAATCGGCGGGCCTGAATCACGCTGCCTGGTATCGCGAGATTCGCGTGGACGGTCAACCAAGACTCGCCGACCTTATTGCAACAGAGAGCGCGAGGCTCGCTGAGATGACTGGCTGGAGCGAAGCACAGCTGCGCGAGGAGCGCGCCATTCCGAGTTACTACCTCCGCTACTACGCAGAGCCGGAGAAGGTGCTCGTTGAGCAGCGCGCCGCTGGAACGCGCGGTCTTGAGGTGGCAAAGATTGAGGCGGAACTCCTTGAGATGTACAAGGATCCGGCACTCGCCGAAAAGCCGAAGCTCCTAGAGACTCGCGGTGGCGCGTTCTACTCTGCTGCGGCACTCGACTTGATCGCGGCGCTCACGGGATCCAAGCCCGCGCGGCTTGTCGTCAACGTCCGGAATGACGGTGCAATCCCCGATCTACCAGACGATCAGGTGATCGAGGTGCTCAGCGAGGTTGACGCAACGGGTGCGCGACCGATCCCAATCGCACCACTCGATGGAGCTCGCCGCGACTTGATCCTCAAGCTCGGAGCATTCGGCAAGGCCACGGTTGCGGCGGCACTCTCTGGCGACCGCGCGGCGGCGATCGACGCGCTTGCGCTAAACCCGTTGGTGCCAACTCATGATGTTGCGGAGGTGATCGGTGGCGAGCTTCTCGCAGCGCATGCGGCAAGCCTTCCGCGCTTCGCGCGCTAACAACCTCGCGCGCTAGATCGTGACAGGCTTCGCCTTCTTGATCGCTGCGCGCAGCGAGATCTCGGCGCGGGCACGAGCAGCAGGACCAGCACCAGATTCATCGAGCGCATAGAGAAGCGCACCGAGCGCGGGGGGCTCGCGAAGCGGTCGTATCTCGGCGTTGGGAATCGCGGCGATGAGCGCCGCGTAGAGTCGGGATCGATAACCTGGGAGCGACGAGAGAATCGTGCTGCCAATCAGCACGATCGGAATGCGCTTGCGGCGTGACGGTGCGCGGCGTTGCGCCGCAGCGGCGTACGCAACGGCGTGATCAATCATCAGTGTCTCAATCTCGCGCGCCACTCGATCACCGCGCTCTGACTCTTCCAGCAGGACTCGCGCGAGCGCACCGACCCCGCCACGAGGGACGCGATCCTCCAACACCGCATCAAGGATCGCGCGCAGCGAGGGGAGGCCGGTGGCGCGCAAGATCGCACGTCCGAGACTCGTTCGTGGACCTCGACCCTCGTGGGCGCGAACCGCCGCACCGAGTGCGGCAACGCCAAGTCCGCCGCCGCCGCCGAAGTCGCCCGAGATGTCGCCGAGCGCGGCGAAGCGTGCCGTCTTCCCCTTCTCGTTCACGCCGATCGCATTCACGCCGGCACCTCCAACGATCGCAA
This sequence comes from Candidatus Limnocylindrus sp., assembly GCA_046081085.1. Lineage (GTDB taxonomy): Bacteria > Chloroflexota > Limnocylindria > Limnocylindrales > Limnocylindraceae > Limnocylindrus. Next base: position 4,248 of record JBJTVF010000068.1, on the reverse strand, counting down.
TCCCTACGCCGTCCTTTGTCGCAACTCGCAGCCCCGCTTCAGAGTCGTTTCGTGTTGAGAGGCGATTCGCAATCCGCACAGCACCACGACCTAAAAGTGCACCACGCACCGCTTTTGCGTCGCGCGGCGTATCGATCCCGGCCATGCAGAGCGCAACCGCCTCAGGCCGCTCGCCACCGCGCTTGGAGCGCTTGAGTGCGGCATCAATGCCAGTGCGAAGCCGTGCGGCCGCGGCGGCAAGTCCGATCCCCTGCGGATTGCTCCCCCCAACGCGAACCCAGGCGAGCAACGTGCCGCGGGTGTCAGCAACCAGGATGTCAGTCTTGGAGTTCCCACCGTCGACTCCTACGATCAAAGCCGCGTTCGTCCCGCTGCGCCGCCTCACCGTTCGAGTCACCAGTCGATCTCGCCGAAGTTGTCTGGGATCTCTTTCGCATCAAGTTGGTCGACCGTCACGAACGTCGCCCCCTCTTCGCGAAGTCGCGCGACGATGCGCGAAATCTTTCCGTGCGTATGCGAAGGCCACGTGTGGAAGAGGAGGATCGCCCCATCACCGTGTGCCATGGTGCTCGCGACCGCGGCGTCTTCCATGTGTTGCGCCGTCTCACGATGATCCCAATCATCTCCTGTCGCGTTCCAGAGCACCTGCGTGTAGCCGAGCTGTTGCAAGGCTGCGCGGACGCGAGGATCACTTGCGCCGGCGCCGAACGGCGAGCGGAACCACGGCGCAGGATCGCGCTTGCAGACCGTTTCGATCGCACCGGCGGCCGTCTTGATATCTTCGATCAAACCCGCCTCGGTCAGCATGTTCATCTTCGCGTGATAGTGCGAGTGGTTGCCGATCAGGTGCCCGTCGTCAGCAATACGCCGCGCCTGATCTGGAAAGGCTTCGGCCCAGCGCCCTTGCACGAAGAAGGTTCCGTGTACTTCAAGCGCACCGAGTGTTTCGCGCAGTCGATCCTCCGAACCAACGAGGTGGTGCGGACGATCTGGATGCTCGGCATCGAACGTGAGGGCGACGCGCAGTTTAACCACCGATCAATTCTCGCATCACGCGCCGAGCGCACGCCGGACGGTTGCCAACTCAGAATCTCCGATCGCTCGCTCATGCGCATGCGAGTACCAGTAGCCGCCCGCGCGGGCAAACTCCGGAAGTGCGCGCAGTGTCGCCTCGACCTCGGACCAGGCCACCCCAAGATCGGGTAGTCGCCAACGAGTCCCAGCCGCCGTGATGATCCTCCGCGCGCGATCGTGGTCGATCTCGGTCAGCGCAGTCATTGCGAGCACCCCCATCACCACGAGTTCGCCATGCATGATCGTGCGACCGGTCACCGCTTCAAAGCAGTAGGCGAAGAAGTGCTCGCTCCCCTCTTCAAAGCGCGCATGGCCAAGGTCATGGCAACGCCAGCCAATCTCGCGGTGCAACTCCATCAGCGCTCGAATCCCTGCCTCTGAGCGCGAGGCGATCTCTGGCGCTGCCGCCTCAAGTGCATCGATGTATCGGATGGAGGCTTCAGCACCCTCCTCGTTCCACGCGGGATCGATCCCCTTTGCGACCGCAAGCTTCCAATCGGCGAGGGCGGTGAGGCAGGAGAGGACGTCGCCGATCCCAGCAGAGAGGAGCGCCGAGGGTGCCGAACCCAGGATCTCGTAGTCGATCAGCACCTCATCGGGGACCGCGTCGCCGTCGTAGCGCACGCGTTCACCATCGCGAAGCGCGCTCATCCGCGTGAAACAGGCGTCGACAGAAGCGAGTGTCGGCAGCTGCACGAGCGGGAGCTTCCGTCGCCATGAGATCCACTTCGCGACGTCCATCGCGGTCCCGCCACCGATGCCAACTACGGTCACGTCATCAGGCGCCGCATGCGCGAGCGTATCGAGCGTCTCTTGGTCTAGCGCTCCCGCGGTGATCAGTGCGACGGGCGCACGACCGAACCGTGGCTCAACGATCGCCCAGGCCTCCGGCTGCGTCACCACCAGGGTCTGCCCGAGTCGATCACCAAGCCCACGAGCCAGACCGGCTTCGTAGGCGGCGGCAAACCCGTGCTGTGCGACAAAGGGGGTGTACCCGCTGCGTGCCGCGCGTGGTGCGGGGCCACGGGTGACGGGACGATCGCCGCCGTCACGCCCCGTCTTCCCTGTCTGCCAGATCTCTCCCACCAAAGCTAGCATCTCACGATTCTTCGCTATCGACGACTTGCGTCCCAAATCACCGAGAGGAGCGAATCATCGCCGAGCGCATCTTGCGACAGTTCCCAAATCATGATCCCAGATGCCTCCAGCTGTGCAAGCTCGACCTTGTCGCGGAGGGTTGCTGGACCGTTGTAATAGCGACTCTCATCAAAGTAAATGACCTGGTCGCCATCTGCTGCCTTTGGATCAGACTCAAGAAGTTGGCGATACGAGAGGTTTCCGGGGCGGGCGTAGAACGGAACCCCAAGCACACGCTTTTCTCTTGGCAAACCCTTCGCATCCCACGATGCGAGCGCCTCTTCTGCCAGGTCAAGTGGTGAATGATCAGTGCCGCTAGCGTCATAGGCCATGATGTTCACAAAGTCAACGAACTTGAACACTGCTGGGTCAATTCCCGTAGCGTTGCCAGCATCGGCAGCGACCGCGGTTGTGAGCAAGCTACCCGCTGGAAGAGCCTTTCGGAGGTCTTGCATCAGTAAGACAAAGTTGTCACCCGATGCGCCAGCATCTGGATACTCCCAATCGATATCGGCACCGTCGAGTTGATACTCAAGCACAAAATCAACCACCCCGGCAACAAACCGGGCGCGGTAATCGTCATCTGAGGCGAGTGCTTCAAACTCGTCATCCCAACCCCAACCTCCGACAGAGATCAGCACCTTGACATCCGCCTCTGCAGCACGCGCAACGACACGGCGCAGTTGTGCTGATGAGCCGAACGGCTTCAGCTCTCCGTTCTTCATCGGGAGCAAGAATGCGAAGTTAACATGTGTCAACTTAGAGACGTTGATCACATCCAAGACCGCGCCAGCAGTGACATACCCCACGATTCGGAAGGAGTTCTCACCCTCTGCCTCATCTTTGAGGGCAGTTCCGCCGCAGCCAATGAGCAACAAGAGGGCAAGTGTTGGGCTCATCAGCGCGGCCCCAAGCGTGCGTGGGAATCGGCTCACTTATTCAGTCTAGTGCACTCAGATTCGTCGTCGCCGCACCCGCCAAGAAGGTGCGAGGCACTACCTCTTGGTAGCGATCTTCACTGCATCTGATTGCGGTGATGGGCCGGCTGGAATCGTGTAGGACAGCAGCCGAACGCTGTACTTGGTGCCAGGGGTCACGTCGGTGATCGTGCAGCTCCGTTCGCTCGCAACTGCACGGCACGAACGTGTCTTCTTTCCCTTCGCCGTTGCCAGCGCAATCCACCCAGCTGGAGCACTCCCTGCAACTGGCGCCGCCCAGCTCACGGTGATGCTCTTGCGCTTCACCGTCAACGCGGGTGCGGCAGGTTTTGAAGGGGGAGCGGCACCCCACGCCGTGATGCAGGTACGCCCGCGGCCGCCCGGTTCCAGACTTCGCAGTCGCAACGACGCGTACGCAACTGAGTGTACGGAGCTTGCCAGCGCGTCTGGCTCGGCGGCGAGCCCCTCCCCAATCGCGCTGAAGGACTGGCTCGCGGCACTCCAGACGGCAATGTTCTGCGTTCCGCTGCTACCGACTGAATCGAACGCTCCACCCACCACGACCCTCCCTTCAGGGGTTGCGACCAGCGCAGTGATCGATGTTGCGCGGCGCACACGTGTGACGCCAGCCCCTACTCGCTCCCATCCATATCCGCTCAATTGACTTTCACGAATCAACGGGCTGCCATACCAACCAATACCCGTGCCGGCGATGAGCATGCCGCTCGCATCGAGCGCCAACGTATGCGGCGCATCTCCCAACACGCTCGACGTCGCACTCACTCTCCATCCAGAGCCGAGTGGATTCCACTGCGCGATCAAGGCGTCCTGAGCACCGACGCGAAGGTGGCCACTCGCATGAACCACGCCATCAGCCGTGAGCGCAACAGACTCCACAAGTCCTTGGATCGCGCCGCTTGCTGAGGCTGACTGAAGCTGAATCCACCCTTGGCTCGATTCCCAGACACCAACATTCACCGTCTTCGAATTTCCCGGAACAGCGAAGCGCCCTCCAGCCACGATCCGCCCACTCGCCTCGTCGAGATCGATCGAGCGTACGATCACCCTTCCGCGCAAACCGACGCCAAGGGCCTTCCAG
>JBJTVF010000067.1:0-3333 GCA_046081085.1 Candidatus Limnocylindrus sp. | reverse complement strand
TGCCACTGCAGCGGCCCCGAGCCCTAGGAACGCGACCAACACCGAGATATCTGGTGATGCAAAGAACTCTTGAATCGCACCGGGGACGCGGCCAATGATTCCCGCGAAGATGATGAAGCTGATGCCATTGCCGATGCCACGCTCGGTCACGAGCTCACCCACCCACATGAGGAGGAGCGAACCAGTGGTGAGAATGACGATCTGCACCAGCGTCTCGGGGCTGGCGAGGTCGAACGTTGTGGTCAGCACCTGCTGGCTATTGAGCAGGGCGAGGAAGGCGTAGCTTTGGAGCAGCGCGAGAGGGACCGTCAGATAGCGGGTGTACTGGTTGATCTTGTTTCGACCGTACTCCCCCTCTCGGCTCAGCTCGATGAGTCGCGGCACAACGCCACTCATGAGCTGCATGATGATCGAGGCGTTGATGTACGGGTTCAGGCCGAGGCCTACCACGCTGAACCGTGCGAGCCCTCCACCTGAAAAAAGGTCTAGGAGCCCGAAGAGAGCATTGTCTTCGAAGAAGTTTGCGAGTGCCGCAGGATCCGCACCAGGGACCGGTACATGACTGAGAAGTCGGAAGATGATGAGCATTGCGCCCACGAAGAGCAACTTGCGTCGAATCTCTGGTGAGCGCACCGCGTTGAGCAGGGTCTCAATCATTGATCCGCTCCTCTCTCGTTCTCTCCATTGCGTTGTCTGTTGCGATCAGGCTTCGTGCGAGGTATCGCTCGCTTCGCCCCTTAGTGCAGTCCGAGGCGTGGACTTGGCTCTTGATGGGGTGACTCCGACTGGCGCCGCACTCTCGGCGGTTGCCATCTGCAGCACCTGGGTGCTGCCGCCGGCCGCCTTGATCTTGGTAAGCGCGCTCTCCGTGAAAGAATCAGCGAGCACAAAGAGCTTCGCGGTTAGGTTGCCGCCACCCAGCACCTTAAGCGGCTTGCCGCGGCTTTTCATCAGACCGGCTGCTTCAAGAATGTCTACGTTGACGGTGAGCGGTGACTCGCCCTTCAGCCGGCCAGCATCGATCCAGTTCTGGATCCGACCAACGTTGACGACTGCCGACTCCACGCGGAGCACATTGCGGAAGCCGCGAAGCTTTGGGATGCGGATATGGATGGGGGTCTGTCCACCTTCGAACCAGGCTGGAATGCTCCCACCACTGCGCGCGGTCTGACCCTTCGTGCCGTATCCCGCGGTCTTTCCACGACCTGCAGCAATACCGCGACCCACGCGAATGCGCTTCCGCTTCGAACCTACCGCTGGCTTAAGATCGTGGAGCTTCACTTCTTCACCTTCGCCTTCTTAGCGTGCTTCGCGTGCTTCCCCTTCTTTGCGGCTAGAGCCTTTGCCCCCGCCTCAGCTTCGGCGCCCGTTAGCTCCACAGCCTCTACGAGGAAGCGTACCTGACGGATCGCTCCACGCACGGCATCGTTATCCGGAAGAATGTTGCTGTGACCGATTCGGTCGAGACCGAGTGCGCGAATGGTGTCGCGATTGCGCGCGACGTGACCGAGCTCACTGCGGACTTGGGTGACCTTCAGTAGCTTCTCAGCCATTGTGCACCTCCTTGGCCTCTTGCTGCCCACCGACCCGGATGCGCACGCGATTGCCGCGTGCCGCTGAGATCTGAGTAGCGGTTCGGAGCTGGCTGAGCGCTTCAATCGCTGCGCGCGTCGCGTTCACTGGGTTCGAGGATCCGTAGACCTTCGAGAGGATGTCGTGGATCCCTGCTGCAGTGATCACCGCGCGGATTGCGCCGCCAGCGATGACACCCGTCCCCTGTGATGCTGGCTTCAGCATGACGCGGCTCGCCGTGTGTTCCGCGTGCACTTCGTGTGGAATGGTCGTGCCCAGGAAGGGAACCCGGATCAGATGCTTCTTCGCGTCTTCCGTCCCCTTGCGAATTGACTCAGGCACTTCGCCAGCCTTGCCAACGCCAACCCCTACATGGCCTTGGCCGTCGCCAACAACGACAAGTGCAGAGAAGGTGAAGCGTCGGCCGCCCTTTACCACCTTTGCGACGCGGTTGATCTGCACGACCTTCTCGGTGAGGGTCAGCTTCGACGGATCGATTCGGCTCATCTCAGCGCCCTCCTAAAACTCGAGCCCGGCAGCCCGGGCAGCGTCTGCAAGCGCCTTCAGGCGCCCGTGATAGCGGAATCCAGCGCGGTCAAACACGACGTGCGCGACACCAGCAGCCTTGGCGCGCTCGCCAATCAACGTGCCGACGGCGGCCGCCTCTTGCACCTTGGTCAACTTCGCACCCCCCTTTGCGGCGGCATCAAGCGACGAAGCAGCGGCGAGGGTGGTTCCACGTTGGTCATCGATCACCTGCGCGTAGATGTGCTTCAAGCTGCGGAAGATTGCAAGGCGTGGGCGCCGCGCGTTACCCGCCACGTCAATACGGATCGAGGCATGGCGACGCTTGCGCGCAGCGATTCGAGTCGTTGCTCGGCTCACTTGGCACCCACCTTTCCAGCCTTACCAGCCTTGCGGCGGATCACTTCGTTCTCATACTTCACGCCCTTCCCCTTGTAGGGTTCAGGCTTTCGAAGCGAGCGGATCTCGGCCGCAATCTGGCCGACGAGCTCCTTGTCGTGCCCCAAGACGGATACCTTCGTCTGGTCATCGACCTCAAAGCTGATGCCGGCCGGAGGATTGATTTCAATTGGATGGCTGTAGCCGAGCGCAAGGGTCAACTTGTTACCACTCTTTGCCGCACGGTACCCCACTCCGTTGATCTCCAACTCCTTGCGGAAGCCAGCGGAGACGCCTTCGACCATGTTCGCAACAAGGGTGCGGCAGAGGCCGTGCAGCGAGCGATTCGTCTTGGAGTCACTCGGTCGACTCAACTGCAACGTCTCCCCTACAACCGCGATCGCAATGGCACCCGGCAGGTCACGCGTGAGCGTCCCCTTCGGGCCGACAACGGTGACCGTACGACCGTCGATGGTCACCTTGACACCTGACGGGACGGAGATCGGTTTCCTTCCAATGCGTGACATCAGCTTGCTCCTCTCACCACACGTAGGCGAGGATCTCGCCACCGAGCTCGGCCTTGTGTGCCTGCGCTCCGGTCATGATCCCCTTCGATGTGCTCAGGATCACAATCCCAAGCCCGCCGAGCACGCGTGGGATCTCAGTCTTTCCAGCATAGACGCGCAGGCCAGGCTTGCTGATTCGCTTCAAGCCGGAGACGACTGGGACCTTCCCGTCCACGTACTTCAGGGTGATCTTCAAGTAGTTCTCTGGGACGCTGCGTGTCTCTTCTACGCTCGCCACAAACCCCTCGCGTACGAGGATCTGTGCCATCTCCGTCTTTAGCTTTGAGGCAGG
>JBJTVF010000066.1:0-3775 GCA_046081085.1 Candidatus Limnocylindrus sp. | reverse complement strand
CAGCGTGCGGTGAGCCGGATTGGGCACGTGCAGTTTCAGGCGTATGACGATGCGGGCGCGGGGCAGAGCAGCTCGCTGGCGCTGCTCGATGATGTCGGGAGCGGCGTGGTGATCACGACGCTCCACGCTCGAGTGGGGACGAGGATCTATGTGAAGCGTCTGGTTCACGGCGAGAGCGAGACCGTCCTCGGTGAAGAGGAGCGCGCAGCCATCGACGCGGCACTCCGTCCGCCGAGCGATGCACGCCGCGCCAAGTGACACCACGCGCGCCACGCGGCGCAGCGTCCGTTGGGAGAGACTCAGCGCAGAGTGATCAGATCCCCGTATGGACGGGGGTTTCCATGCGCGCACCGCGCGCATTTGAAGAGGGGGTCAAGCACCTTCTTGCCGATCTCAATGACGATCAGTACAAGGCGGTCACGCATGGTGAAGGGCCGCTCCTTGTCGTCGCTGGGGCAGGGACTGGAAAGACGCAGGTCATCACTCGACGAGTGGCATGGTTGATTGCACAACAGCGTGCCGCACCAGAAGAGATCTTGGCACTTACGTTCACCGATCGTGCCGCAGATGAGATGCAGGGGCGTGTCGATCGACTCGTGCCGTACGGATATGCAACAACGCCAATCAAGACCTTTCATGCTTGGGGCGATGAGCTGCTTCGTGAGAATGCCCATCGCCTCGGCATCTCCGGCGAGCTCCGCGTGCTCGGCCGCGCGGAGATGGTGCTGCTTCTTCGGGAGCACCTCTTTGAACTCGGTCTCTCACGATTTGCGCCGCTCGGAGATCCAACGCGATTCCTCGGTGACATTGCGGGGTACTTCTCGCGAGCAAAGGAGGAGGGGGTTGGTGCGGATCAGATCGATGCGTTTGCTGCAGGCCTTCGTGCACGCGCAGGAGCGCTGAGGGGTGAAACGGTTGACGACGTGAAGGTTCGTCAACAGGTTAGCGCCCATGCAGATGCACTCGAGCGGCTCGGCGAGGAACATGGTGAGCTCGCCGCCGCCTATCGCGCGTATCGGGCCATCCTCGCGAGGAGCGGTCTCCTCGACTTTGGCGATCAGGTGCTTCTTGCATATGAGCTTCTGCGTGACGATCCCCTTGTCGCCGCGCGCGTTCGCGAGCGCCACCGTTGGCTCCTCGTTGATGAATATCAAGATACGAATCGGCTCCAAGGGGCTCTCGTTGACCTGATCGCACAGGGGAGTCGCAACCTGACCGCCGTGGGGGATGATGACCAGTCGATCTATCGATTTCGCGGTGCCGCCATTGAGAACATCCTTGGCTTCGTAGACCGATACCCTGCTGCGACAAAGGTGGTGCTCACACGGAATTACCGAAGCACGACTCCGATCCTCGCCGCGGCGCGTCGACTGATCCGATTCAATGACCCAGAGCGACTTGAGACGAAGCTTGGGATCTCCAAGGAGCTGCGCGCCGAGGCCGAGGGGTCCGCGCCGCACCCTGTGGCGTTTCGCCGATTCCGGACGACTGCGGATGAGGCGGACTGGATTGCGAACGAGATTCGCAGCTCGATCACCTCGGGGCGGCTCCCACGAGACCATGCGGTGCTGGTGCGCGCCAATGTCGACACCGCGGAGATCAGTCGCAGCCTGAACATGGCAGGGATCCCATGGCGTGCGAGCGGTGCGGCGGGCCTCTACGACCGGCCGGAGGTACGTCTTCTTCTTGCAGGTCTGCGGCATGTTGCAGACCCAGACGCTTCAGCCCCGCTCTTCTTGATCGCTGCAGATCCGCGATTCAAGGTGCCAGCGGGGACGCTCGCTGCTGCGGTCGGGAAGTCGCGACGAGAGCATCGCCCGCTCCGAGAAGCGCTGCAGGCCGTCGGTGCAACTAACCCCGATACGGTGCGGCTGCTCACACGTCTGAGTGACCTTGTGAAGGAGAGCGTGGAACGGACGAGCGGAGAGGTGCTCTACCGCTGGTTACGCGAGAGTGGTCTCCTCGCAGCGCTGACGCGTGAGGGAACCCCAGAGGCAGATGAGCAGATCCGAAACATTGGACGACTCTTCGACGTAGTTCGCTCACGCAGCCGTCTACTTGAACTTGATCGTGCACCATTTCTGGTCCGCTACCTGGAAGAGCTTGGTGAGGCGGGCGACGATCCCTCTGCCGCCGACGTCGACCCAGATCTTGATGCCGTTGCCCTGCTGACCGTCCATCAGGCGAAGGGCCTCGAGTTTCCGGTGGTCTTTGTGGCCAACATGGTCGAGACACGCTTCCCTGCGCGCGGACGCCCTCCGCGCCTCGCGCTCGCGGCGGAGCTCGGCGGCAGCGATGAGATCGTGCCGCGCGACCCACGCGCGCCCGTGACGCAAACCGCACTGGATGAAGAGTCACTACGGGAGGAGCGTCGCCTCGCCTACGTGGCGCTGACGCGCGCGCGCGAGCAGCTGTATCTAACCGCCTCGGAGCGTGCGACCGGAGGCGTCCGCCCTCGCAAGGTGAGTCGCTTCATCTCGGAGGCACTCGACCTGGCACGCACGCAACTCGAAGAGACGCCCGTCGCAGGTGAGCGCAGTGGTGCGGATGCCCCACTGGAGGTGACGGAGCCTACGGCCGCCGTCCTGCCAAACCGTGCGCCCGGTGCCGCAGAGCAGACACCACTGACCCTGAGCTACACCGCGATTGAGGCGTATCTCGCCTGTCCGTTGCGATACCACTATCAGCAGCGCCTGCGAATACCGCTTCCTCCACATCACGCCGCAATCTATGGATCGGCCCTGCACGCTGCAGTGGCGGAGTTCCATCGCGGTCAGATTGCAGGATCAGTACCCGAACGCACGGCGCTCGTCGAGGCACTGAATCGGAGTTGGCAGAGTGCCGGCTTTATCTCTCGCACCCACGAGGAGGCGCGCTACGCGGCCGCGCTGAAGGCGCTGGAGCGATTCAGCGCTGAGGAACGTGCGAGTGGTTCTGTCCCCGCGTATGTCGAGAAGGACTTCTCGTTTGAAATCGGAGGACATAAGATCCGCGGCCGCTGGGACCGAGTCGATATCACGCCACTCGCTTCAGGTGAGCGCACACGCGACATCCCAGTCATCGAGATGAGCGACGAAACGCTCCGTCCCACGCTGCCGCTGAGCGACGAATGGGTTGTGATCTCAGACTACAAGAGTGGAGGTAAAGACGATGAAGAGGGGAACGTCACTCGCGCACGCGACGCGCTGCAGTTGCAGATCTACGCGCTCGCCTGGCGCGCTGCCACGGGAAGGCTTCCAGACGAGGTGAGCCTCCGATTCCTCGATTCAGGGAAGCACGCAACCGTCCCTGTTGATCCGAAGCGCATCGCGAAGGCTCGCGACCGAATCGTGGAGGCGGCGGAGGGGATCCAGTCGGGATCGATGGAGGCGAAGCCCGACCGGATGAACTGCACGTACTGTGCCTATCGCGAGCTCTGCCCGTCATCGAAGGCTCCAGCGGGTCGACCAGCATGACGCTGTGGGATCAGCAGGAGCGAGAGGCACCCGCTCCACCACGGCAGAAAACTTCGCGCGCGGAGACCCCGCCGCGCATCCCCGTTGCGGATCAGCGACTGATCCGTCTTCTTGCGCTCGCTGCGCTTCTCACCATTGCCGCCTCTGTTGCGGCGGCACTCAACATTGATCCAATCGGAGACCCAGTGGCGGGGCTCTGCGTCTCCCTCGTGTTCGGGCTGGCGATCAGTTTCACCCTCGCTCCCATTCTGCTCATTGAGTCGTATCGTCGTCACCCGGGCCAGTGGAGAGGGCGGCGAGCGAGGGCCCTACGACGCAGC
>JBJTVF010000065.1:0-50045 GCA_046081085.1 Candidatus Limnocylindrus sp. | reverse complement strand
CGCTGCGTTTGGTGGGATGATCGCCCCGGCGCTGCTCTACGTTGCCTTCAACATCGCGGGCGACGGGGCCTCTCTCCGCGGCTGGGGTGTGCCGATGGCGACCGATATCGCGTTCGCACTTGCCGTCCTCTCGCTCTTCGGGCGCAGGCTGCCGCTGACGCTCCGTGCCTTCCTCCTGACGCTCGCCATCGTCGACGACCTTGGGGCGATTGCGATCATCGCGATCTTTTATTCGGGCGGCGTGGAGCTCCCTGCGCTGTTCGCCGCTCTCGCCGCCGCGGCCGCCTTCTGGGCGGCGCAGCGTGCACGGGTGCGCACCCTCGCGATCTACGTGCCACTTGCGGTCATCACCTGGTTCGCGCTCCACGAAAGCGGCGTGCATGCCACGATCGCGGGGGTTGTCCTTGGCTTTGCGGTGCGCGCCGATCGCGACAAGGGGGAGACGCGCTCCCCTGCAGGGCGCGCGGAACGCGCGGTGCATCCGTGGAGTGCGGGCCTCGCCGTACCGCTCTTCGCACTCACCGCGGCGGGGATCAACCTGAGTGCGATCAACCTTGATGTGGCGCTCAGTTCACCGATCTTCGCGGGAATCGTTGCCGGCCTTGTGGTCGGGAAGCCGTTAGGGATCTACGTGGCTGCGCGCATCGCGGCGTACCTGGTGCGCTCTGGACCTCCGGAGGGGACCGCCTGGCGGGACGTTGCGTTGATGGGGATCGTCGCCGGGATCGGCTTCACGGTGTCACTGCTGATCGCGAGCCTCGCCTTTGAAGGTTCACCAGTTGGGACCGCCGCGGCGAAGCTCGGCGTCCTCGTTGCATCGCTCCTCGCCGCCGTCGCGGCAGGGATCACGCTCTCGCTGCGCTCCCGTCGCTACTGATCAACGCCTGAATCAGGAGGAGCGACTTCCGCGCTCGCCCTACCACCGAGCGGTGCGGCCGTCGCGCGCCAAGCCCATCCCGCTCGATCTGACGCAAGATCTCTCGATAGAGGAGGGCGGCGGCACGAATCGAGCGCCCACCGTGTTGCAGGTAGCGAATGCCGCTGATCCCCTCAACGTACTCGGCCTCCGCACGTGCGATCTCTTCGCGGAGCAGCGCACGCCGGTCTCCGTCATGTAGGGAGGTCGGGCCGTCTGCGGCGGCGGGATCAAGTCCGCAACGATTCAGGGCCGCACGTGCGATGTAGACCCGACCGTTTGCGAGATCTTCGTCGATGTCGCGCAAGATGTTGGTGTGCTGCATGGCGGAGCCGAGCGCGCGCGCGGCGCGATCGGCGGCGTCACGATTTCGCGCCGCGACGCCCAAGAGTGCGGCCATCATGCGGCCAACGGTGCCAGCGACCTGGTAGCAGTAGCGAGATGCATCATCATCAGTTGCGATGTTCGGCGCATCAAGATCCGCCGTCATCCCATCAAGGAAGTCGCTGACCGCGTCACGGGGAAAAGATGGGTGGCGCGCCAGAAGATCCTCGAGGATGATCATCTCGCGGTCTTGCGAGCGTGGCACTTGATCGTGTGCCGCGCCGCGTGACCATTCACGGATGCGCTCGATCCGCTCGAGCGCGGCGCTACGGCTGCTTCCGCCGGCACGCACGTCCACATCAACAAGGTCGTCAAGGCTGCGCATCACGAGGTAGAGGAGTTCAACATCTCTTCGTCGATCCGCTGGCAAGAAGCGTGCGGCAAGGGAGAAGCTGCGCGCGACACGGTTGATCGTTCGCCGCGCCTCTGGGAGAAACGCCTCCGATGCCAGGTTCGCGTGCGTTGCCCGCGGGAGCTCGTTAGGGCTGGACAAGGTTCCCTGTTGGTCCAGTGGCACGGGAGGTGAACGGCGCGCGGAAGTCCGCGCGGATCAGGTCTTGGGTGACCTGTGCAGTGAGGAGCGCCCCTGGCATCCCTGCACCTGGGTGCGTGCCACCGCCTACGTAGTAGAGCCCAGCGAGCGCTCGATCGCGGTTCGGATGCCGGAAGTAGGCCGACTGCTCGAGGGATGGCTCCACCGCAAAGGCGTTCCCATCCGGCGCAAGGAACTCATCGCGGAAGGTGAGGGGCGTCCAGCTCCGCTCCACGACGATGCTCTCGCGGAGGCCGGAGAGACCCCAGTCTTCCAGCCAGGCGAGCGTACGGTCGCGCATGCGTGGCTCAGCCTCACGCCAGTCGTCACCTGAGCGAAGGTTCGGCACCGGGAGAAGGATGGCGATGGAGTCACCACCCTCAGGGGCCATGCTCGGCTCGGTGCGCGACGGCGCGTGGATGTAGACCGCGTTGCTGCGCGGCATGCGTCGATCCCGCGTCACGTCCTTGATGAAGCCGTGATAGTCATCGCCAACCACGAGCGTATGGTGCAGCAGCTTCTCGAACTTCCTATTTGTGCCGAGGTACATCATGTGCGCGGACATGGTGGTGCGGAGTGGGCGCAATCGCCACGGGAAGGTATCAGGCAGATCAGGGAGGAGAGCATCACGCGCGGTGACATCGCCGTTGTAGATCACGAGGTCCGCGTCATGCACGGTCCCATCAGCGGTGCGTACACCGGTCGCACGCCCGTTGCGGTGGATGATCTGATCAACCTTGCTGTTGAGCAGGATGCTGCCGCCCCCCTTCTTGATGATCTTGGCGAATGCCTCAATGACGCTATAGACCCCACCCTCCGTGTACCAGATTCCATCTGCAATCTGCAGATAGGCGAGGGCAGAGTAGATGGCGGGAACGCGACTCGGATCTCCACCAATGAAGAGCGAGTGGAACCCGAATGCCTGCTGCACATGTGGCTCCTTGAAGAACTTGCCGACCCATCCTTCAAGGAAGCGAATCGCATCGAGCTTCGCCATCGTTGGGAGGAGCTTGATGAAGTCGGCAAGCTTCAAGAAGTTCTGTCGCCCAGAGACCAAGATCCCCTTACGGTGGATGTCGCCGGAGGCTTGCAAGAAGTTGTCGAGCTGCGCGGCATCCGCTGGCGAGAACTTCTCCATCTCGGCACGGAGAGCCGCCTGGTCACTCCCAAAGTCAAAGTGTCGATCGTCGTCCGTCCAGAAGATGCGGTAGCCAGGCTGCAGCTGGCGAAGCGTGACATGGTCAGCCATCTTCTCGCCTGCGGCGGCGAAGACCTCTTCAAAGAGCCAGGGCATGGTGATCAGTGATGGGCCGGTGTCGAAGGTGTAGCCACCCTCTCGGATGCGCGATGCGCGCCCGCCGACTTCGCCGCGGGCCTCAAGGATGGTGACCTGCCAGCCGTCAGCGAGGAGGCGGATTGCGGTCGAGAGGCCGCCGAATCCGCTCCCTATAACGATTGCTCGTCGCCCCTGTGCCATGCCGCCCCCCTTGCTCTGCCTGATGCCGATCCATCGTACGCGCCGCAGGGGGAGGGGGTCGGATTGACGAACCCCCCCTTGCGGGCTGATGATCCCCCTCCGTGGAGTGGGCCCCGCCCGGGACCAACGAAGCCCTGACCTGGAGGTGGACGTGAAGGCAGAGGAGATCCTTGCTCGGGAACTCGTGACCGAGTTCGATCCAGGGACCGCCTCTGATCGCGCCTTCCTTGAGAGCGCCGCACTCCCGCCCGGGGGCGATGATGCCGCCGTCCGATCCGTTGACCGAGCCGCCGCCCTCCTCGTTGCGCTCGGCGACGCCGACGGCGCCGCATCGGTCACCGACCTCTCCCACGCGCTGGACCTGCACAAGTCAACGGTGAGTCGACTCCTCTCAACGCTTGAGCGTCGCGGACTCGTAGAACAGGACCGAGAGAGTGGTCACTTCCGACTCGGAGTCGGCATCATCCGACTCGCGCAGAGCGCAGAGCGCACGTTGGACATTCGCACCATTGCGCAGTCAGAGCTTGAGGCGCTTGCGAAAGCGACGCACGAGACAGTGAGCCTTGAGGTCTTCGACGGAGTCGGGGCCGCCGTGGCGATCTGTCAGATTGACGGTCCAAACCTGACGCCAATGCCGGACATCACGGGGAGACCAGTCGCGATGCACGCGATTGCGGCGGGGAAGGTTCTGCTCGCTTCACTTCCAGAGCGCACCGTTCTCGCCATCGCGCGACGCGGCCTTGTGCAGTACACGTCGCGCACCATCATCGATCCACGTGCGCTTCTTGAAGAGTTGGCACTCGTACGTCGACGCGGCTACGCGGTGGCGATCGGCGAGTGGGATGAGCGGCTCTCCGCCGCTGCGGTCCCCGTCTGCGACGCGCGTGGCACCGTGATCGCGACCGTAGTTGTCTGGGGTGCCTCCTCGCGCGTGACCGCAGCGAGCCTTCCTGACCTGATCAACGCGGCCCGAGCTGCGGCGCGCGGGATCAGTCGCAAGCTCGGTTGGAGTGGTGCCGCGCAACGACGCACCGGCATTGTCCCCGTCATGAAAGAGGATGATGATGAGGATCGGGAGCGTGAGGTGCACGACGACGAGCTACTCAGCTAGGCGGTTATGACGCATGGCTGAAGGGTCGCACGACGCAATCGAGACCTTC
Source organism: Candidatus Limnocylindrus sp. (assembly GCA_046081085.1). Lineage (GTDB taxonomy): Bacteria > Chloroflexota > Limnocylindria > Limnocylindrales > Limnocylindraceae > Limnocylindrus. Next base: position 45,576 of record JBJTVF010000065.1, on the reverse strand, counting down.
CAGGCGGCGGGCCTCTCCTATCCACCCGATTCCGCCACGGCGGCCGCAGCAAACGTCAGCGCCTCCATCTATGACGAGGCGGCTACCGACCCCGTCGCCTTCTGGGCGAAGCAGGCGCGTGAGCGCTTAACCTGGCGCACCCCATTCACCAAGACGCTGGAGTGGAACCTACCGTTCGCCGAATGGTTTGCCGATGGGACGCTGAACGTTGCTGAGAACTGCGTTGATCGCCATGTGGCCGCCGGACTCGGCGACAAGGTCGCCATTCACTGGGTCGGTGAGCCGGGCGATCGCCGCACCCTCACCTACAACGATCTGCTGCGCGAGGTTCAGCAGACAGCAAACGCACTGAAGTCGCTCGGCGTTGGCAAGGGAGATCGTGTTGCGATCTACATGCCGATGGTGCCGGAGGTTGCGATTGCGATGCTCGCCTGCGCTCGCCTTGGCGCGGCGCACAGCGTGGTCTTCTCCGGTTTCCCTGCAACGGCGCTCGCCGACCGCATCAACGATGCCGAGGCGAAGGTGCTCATTACGGCCGACGGTGGCTATCGAAAGGGGAGCTTCTTTGAGTTGAAGACGATCGCCGATGAGGCGATGCAGAGGTCGCCGTCAATCGTCGCCTCGCTCGTGTATCGTCGTCGCCAGTCGGGCACTCCAGGCGAAACGGCAATGCAGGCAGGCCGCGACCACTGGTGGCAAGATCTTGTGCCAACACAGTCCGCTGACGCTCCTCCTGAGCCTATGCCGGCCGAGCAGCTCCTCTTCCTCCTCTACACGAGCGGCACGACCGCCAAGCCGAAAGGGATCATGCATACCAGCGCCGGCTATCTCCTTGGCGCATCGTTTACCCACCACGCGGTCTTCGATATCAAGCCTGATGACATCTACTGGTGTGCGGCGGATGTTGGCTGGGTCACCGGGCACACCTACATCGTCTACGGTCCACTTGCGAACGGCGCGACGCAGGTGATGTACGAAGGCACACCAGATACTCCAGCGTGGGACCGCTGGTGGAAGATCGTCGAAGAGCTCAAGGTCAGCATCCTCTACTGCGCACCGACGGCGATCCGCGCCTTCATGCGCCAGGGCGAAGAGCATCCGAAGAAACACGACCTCAGCACCCTGCGCCTGCTCGGTTCAGTCGGCGAACCGATCAATCCAGAGGCGTGGAACTGGTATCGAAACGTGATCGGTGGTGGTCGCACCCCCGTTGTCGATACGTGGTGGCAGACGGAGACAGGTTCGATCGCGATCAGTCCGCTTCCCGGTGTCACCACCACCAAGCCAGGTTCCGCCACCTTCGCCATGCCAGGCATGAGTGCTGACGTTGTGGATAGTAGCGGCGCGAGCGTCCCACTCGGCTCTGGTGGCTTCCTCACACTGACGAAGCCGTGGCCCTCCATGCTGCGTGGGATCTGGGGAGACCCCGCTCGATTCAAGGAGACCTACTGGAGCCGCTTCCCCGGCTCGTACTTTGCTGGCGATGGTGCCCGCCGCGATGAAGAGGGTTACTACTGGTTGCTCGGTCGCGTTGATGACGTGATGAACGTCTCTGCGCATCGTATCAGCACCATTGAGGTTGAATCGGCGCTCGTCGATCATCACGGCGTGGCGGAGGCTGCGGTCGTTGGAAAGAACGATCCACTCACTGGCCAAGCGATCTTTGCGTTCGTGATCTTGAAGAAGGGGGTTGAAGCCTCCGAAGCGTTTGCCTCCGATCTTCGAGCGCACGTCGCGAAGCAGATCGGTGCGATCGCTCGGCCGAAGTTCCTCCTCTTCGTCCCTGATCTCCCCAAGACGCGTTCAGGGAAGATCATGCGTCGACTCCTTCGCGACATCGCCGAGGGGCGTGCCTTGGGTGACACAACCACGCTCGCCGATGGCGGCGTCGTGGAAACCATTCGAAGCAATACGGGCGCAGCCGAGGAGTAGGGGAAGCTCGACCGCAATCGCCTTCAGACGCGCATCTGCCGCCTACACTAGGAAGATGCTACGAACCGCTCGCTCGCTACCCGTCTACCGCGGTGCACCAGTTGACACCCTGGAACGCCCGCTCGGTGACGTCCGTCTCTCTGTCACCGACCGCTGCAACTTCCGTTGCAGTTATTGCATGCCGGCTGAGGTGTTCGGCCCCGACTTCGCCTTCCTCCCGCGCGCGGAGCTACTCACCTTCGAAGAGATCGCCGTGGTCGCACGGGAGCTTGTGGCGCTCGGTGCGCGCACGCTCCGCATCACGGGGGGCGAGCCGCTTGTGCGCCGTGATCTGGAGCGGCTGGTTGCGCTTCTGCGCGCGCTTGATGCGAGCAAAGCGCTCGGTGGTGAGCCGCTGGACATTGCCCTCACCACAAACGGTTCGCTGCTGGCCAAGCTCGCCGCACCACTCCGTGCAGCGGGTCTGAACCGAGTTACGGTCTCGTTGGACTCGCTGACTCCCGAAACGTTTACGCGGATGTCAGGGAGTGCACTCCCTCTTGAGGGCGTTCTGGAAGGGATTGCCGCGGCAGTGGACGCGGGCTTTACGCAGATCAAGCTGAATGCGGTGATCAGGCGCGGGGTGAACGATGCGGAGATCCCAGCGCTGGTGGAGTTCGCACGAGCCAACGGGCATACGTTGCGCATGATCGAATACATGGATGTGGGGACGGCGAACAGGTGGCGCCTCGATGAGGTGCTCCCAGCGAGCGAGATCGCGGCGCGCATTCACGCGATGCATCCGATCGAGCCGGTCGCTCCGTCACGTCCAGGTGAGGTTGCGAATCGCTATCGCTATCTGGATGGAGGAGGGGAGATCGGCCTGATCGCTTCGGTCAGCGCGCCGTTCTGCGGGGACTGCACGCGCGCGCGTGTGAGCGCCGATGGCCACCTCTACACCTGCCTCTTCGCCGCTCAGGGGATGGACCTGAAGGGATATCTCCGTCCGACGGTTGACGAGGATGGGCTTCGCGAAGGCCTCCGTGCACGCTGGGCGGCGCGTGACGATCGCTATTCGGAGCTGCGCGACGCGGAGACGGCGAGTCGTCTACCGAAGGTGGAGATGTTCCGCGTCGGCGGCTGATTCCGGCGCACGCAGAGTTGTCCACAATCGTGGTTTAGCCTCGCGATTCTGGTGGAGAAGTCCTCGTAACAGTCGCGTAAGTTGGTGGATAACTCACTTCACTCGCTCGTTCATGACTGGGATGCTCGCCCTAGCCCGAAGAGGCCAGCGGTGACACCGCCGACCGAGCAATCGGCCAGGCGGAACGGACTGCGGTGATGACGGGATCGAACTGATCGGCAGCGATCAGAGCTGGTGAAGGACCACCAACGTACAAGGCTACTTGTGCAGTTGGAGCGGAGGGTCACCAGGGAACTCGGCCAATCGGCTTGAGTGACTCGATCCGATCCCGCAGCGGAGGGGACCCGGCGCGCAAGCGTCGCCCCCGCCATCGGATCGGTCACTTCGGGTGCAACTTTTTCTTGAGCCCTCTGGCTCTTGGGCCCTCTGCGGTTAGTCCGCGCCTCTGCGGGTTACTCCGCGATTGGTAGCGCGCGCCCGTTCGCCTTCGCCGCAGCGGCACGTTCAGCCCATGCGCCGAGGACTTGGTCCTTGTGTGGTCGAATCGGGCAGTGGCCGTCCTTGTTGCCGCTCTCGTCACAGTAGCCGAGTGCAACGCACTTGGGTGCAAGGAAGCTCCCAAGGAAGGGACTCACGGCAAAGACTTCGTGACGGATCAGCTGGAAGAGGCGACGAATCTCCCACTGCGCCATGGTGCAGAGACGAAGGCCCGACATGTGGATGAGGGCGCGCAAGTTGACGGTCATGATCAGATTCGTGCGCGTGGCGTTGGGGAAGACGAAGCGTGCGTCCTCAGCAGGGATCCCCGCCTCCACAAGATCGCCGTACAGCCCAAGCGCACCCTGCGTCGCCTCCTCGAATCGCGCGCGGACGGTTTCGTCTGCCTCGGCCACAGATCCTGGAAGCATCGTTGCCGCCTTCTTGAAGGTGACGTAGCGCTGCGACTGTTGATCGAAGGCAACTCCAGCGCGATGCCGGACGAGCTGATGGCTGAGCGTACGCGTCACGCCGGTGATCGCAAAGGTAAAGACGATATGTTCGATGGTGCTGCCATGGCCAGACTCAATGACCCGGGTAACCAGCTCTCGCTGTTTTGCCGGATCAATCTCGCCGGCGGTCGCGCGACGGTAGATCTCTTCCGGAGGCAACTCCGAATAGCAGGTTCTGCATGCCGTGTAGATGATCGGCACGTAGGATCGCTCTACGATGTCGCGATCTGGGAAGAGCATCGTTGCGCGCATGCCAAGGTCGTGTCGCCCCGGATTCTTCGGGATACCGCTCTTCTCGCTCACCTCAACCGCCCTGCCGCTCCACGATCTAGTAGTAGTCCGAGCAGGAGAGGAAGTAGCCACAGCTACAGATCAGCTTGCACTTGCGGTCGAGCATCTGCGCGCCGCAGTTGGCGCAGCTGGTCATCACGAGTCCGGGGTCCTCACTGAAGTCAACGGTGTGTCCGGTGCCGATGGACGTCTGGGCGCCCGACGGTGATGGGAGAGTTACCTCTCCGTTCGTTGGTTGGATTTCAGTGGTCATGCAGCGATCCTATCGCGACGCGGGGCTGCTGGCGTCGCCTGTTGGGCGGGCCAACGACTCCCATGGGCCACCGAGTCCGAGGCGCTGACCGACAAGTTCGCACGCCGTTGCGGCAACTAACGTTGGGCTGCTCCCCTCAGGGAGGATCCGGACAACATTGAGGTCGGCTTCATTCACGATCAACTTGTCACGCACGTAGTCATGGAGTGACTGCCACTGCTCGCCAACCATGAGGAGTGGTCGTGCGTCGCTGGCAACCTGAAGGAGGTTCCATGAGACCACGACCTCGGCGAGGGTGCCGAGCCCGCCATCCAGCGCAATCAGGAGATCAACTTCAGAGAACTTGCGCAGTCGCTCAAAGAGATCCTTGCTGTCCAGCTTCTCGGTGACATAGCGGTTGGCGGGGAGGCCATCCCAGGACGTGACGGTGTAGCCGATCACTTCGCCGCCTACCTCGCGTGCGCCTTTGGAGACCGCCTCCATGACACCGGCGTACCCGCCCGTTGCCACGATGAACCCTTCGCCGGCGAGCGCGCGCCCGACGGCTACGGCGTACTGATAATGCTCATCGGTCTCGGGGAGTCGAGCGGATCCGTAAACCCCGACGATCGGGACGCCTCCCCGCGCGCTGGCGCTCACTCGCAGCGCGTGCCGACGGGTGGGAGCGTGCCGTCAATCAGGAAGGCGATCGCTGCATCATCGATGCACTCGCTCTTCCCACCGACCGCGGTGTGCCCTTCGCCCACGTAGGTGAGGAGGAAGCCGCTCTTCAGCGTTGCGGCCATCTCCTGGCTCCACTTATACGGCGTTGCGGGGTCGCCAGTGGTGCCCACCACCATGATCGGCGGTGCACCCGCGCCATCCACGATCTCGGGCATGGGGTCCACATTCACGTTCGGCCAGACGCCACAGAGGAGGCCGCTCGCCGCCTGCCCAAAGGCGAAGTCGGGGGCGCGGTCCTTGAAGCGCTCATAGATGGCGCGGTACTTGGCAATGGAGGTGCTCGCAGGATTGTCAGTGCAGTTGATCGCAGGGAAGGCCTCCATGCTGTTGGAGCGGAAGCCGCTCACAGAGCGATCCGTGTAGGCGTCTGCCAGGAGTGCGACCAGTTCGCCATCCCCTTGGGAGAGTTCATCGAGCGCCTGAACGGCGTAGTCCCAGTAGTCGCGGTTGTACAGGGTGAGGATGACCCCTGTCCAGGCGAACGTGGAGTTCACCGTGCGACCATCTGCGAGTTCAACCGGACGCTCGTCAATCTTCTCAAAGAGTGCATCCATTGACTCGCGCGTCTTGCCGTCCCCGAACGGGCAGTCGCTATCTGCATCACACCAGGCCATCACGCGGTCGAGTGCACCCTGGATGGAGACGCCCTGCTCTCCATATTCGGAGTCGTCATCTGGCGATGGATCGATCGCGCCGTCCAAGATCAGTTTGCCGACGGAGTTTGGATAGAGCGTGGCGAAGACAGAGCCGAGCGACGTGCCGTAGCTGTACCCGATGTAGTCAAGCTTCTCCACGCCCATCGCTGCTCGAATCGACTCCATGTCTCGTGCCGATGCGGTGGTGCCGATGTAGGGGAGGACATCCGCTGAGCCTGCGACACATTTGTCGGCGAACCACTTTGCATCTTCAAGCGCCGCTTCCCAATCTGCCTGGGTAGGACTCTCGCTGTCGCCCCCAGGTTCGGAGATCCAGACGTCCATCTCTTCGTCGGTGAGGCATTCCACAGGAAGGCTGCGCTGAACGCCGCGCGGGTCCCAAGTGACAAGATCGAAGCGGTTGCCGATCTCGGCCGGAACAATGGCGCGCCCGTTGTCGGCGAGGATGTCAATGCCTGACGAGCCTGGACCGCCGAAGTTCAACAAGAGCGGGCCGACTCGGTTCTCCTGATCAGCGGCGGGGAGGATCGCCAAGGCGATCTCCGCGGTTGGGCCGCTCGGGTTCGCATAATCGAGCGGTACCTCGATGGTTGCGCAACGAATCTCTGGATGGTTCCCAACGATTGGATCGTCCTTGCAACTCTGCCAATCAATTGACCCTGTGACCGTGCCGCTTTCCGAAGGGCTCGGCGATACGACCGCGCCGCCGCCGCAGGCGGTAACGATCGCGGCAGTGACGAGGAGGGTGAGTGCGACCCAGCGCCAGTTACGGCGCTGGGTGCGCGTCTCGTTGTTTGCCACTCGGGGTCAGCTGCAGCCGCTGGTGGTGCCGCAGGTCATGCACTTGTAGCAGGCTGCGTTTCGCACCATGATCGCGCCGCACTCTGGGCAGCTCGGTGCATCCGACTGGTTCTGGAAGCCGAGCCCTGCACTGGCGAGGACCTGGCTAGCACTGCTCGCCGCCGGCGCTGCCGCCTTGGCGGGAGTCGCGGCCTTCAGCTCAACCGGTGCGGAGGTCGTGGCGGATGCCGTACCTCCACCCTTGCCGCAGGTGCAGTTTGGGCCGCACGAGTCGGTTGCTGCGCCAACGCGGACCGTTGACGGGAGTGATCCGAGGACGGGCCCACCGTCTGCGCGCTCCTGGAGTCCGAGCGCCGCGCGGTCAGACTCTGGGAGGAAGCGGCTTCCCAAGTAACGGAAGACGTAGTCCACGATCGACTTTGCGATCGGGATCTCCGCGTTTCCGGTAAAGCCGCTTGGCTCGAAGCGCACATGCGCAAACTTGTTCACAAGGTCTCGTAGCGGCACGCCGTACTGCAGTGCAACGCTCACCGTGGTGGCGAACGTGTCTACCAGACCGCTGACCGTTGAGCCCTCCTTTGCCATCTTCAGGAAGATCTCGCCTGGTTGACCGTCTTCATAGAGGCCGACGGTGAGATATCCCTCCTGCCCTGCAATGTCGAAGCGGTGTGTGATCGCCGTGCGCTCCACGGGGAGACGTCGGCGAGTGACACCCGTGCCGACGAGCACATTGCTGCTTGCAGCCGGCTCGTCCTTCTTCTTGCTGGTGTTGAGCGGCTGAGAGCGCTTTGAGCCGTCGCGATAGATCGCGATCGCCTTCAGCCCGAGTTTCCACCCTTCCAGGTAGACGCTCTCAATGTCCTCTGCGGTGGCCGCCTCCGGCATGTTCACCGTCTTGGAGATTGCGCCGGAGAGGAACGGCTGCGTAGCCGCCATCATGCGCACGTGACCCATGTAGTGAATGGAGCGCTGTCCATTCTTCGCTTTGAAGGCGCAGTCAAAGACCGAGAGATGCTCGTCTTTGAGGCCCGGAGCACCCTCAATGGTCTCCTGCTCATCGATGTACTTGAGGATCGTGGCGACCTGCTCGGCGCTGTATCCGAGCTTTGCAAGCGCCTCGGGGACCGTCTGGTTGACGATCTTGAGGAAGCCTTCACCAACGAGCTTCTTGTACTTGATGAGCGCGATGTCTGGCTCGATGCCAGTGGTGTCGCAATCCATCATGAAGGCGATCGTTCCTGTTGGAGCGAGCACGCTCACCTGGGCGTTGCGGTAACCGTTTGCCGTGCCGAGTTCCAGTGCGCGGTCCCACGCATCCGTGGCCGCCTTGGCGAGATCCTTCGGCAGGGTCGCCGTTGGAATCTTGTACGAGGCGTCGCGGTGCTTGCCGATCACGCGGAGGAACGGCTTCTCATTCTTCTTGTACTCAATGAATGGTCCGCCGTGAGCCGCCGCCGTTTCAGCCGACTGCACGTAGGCCTCGCCGGTCATGATTGACGTGATCGCCGCTGCGTAGGCGCGCCCCTCATCCGAGTCGTACGCCAGGCCACGGCTCATCAAGAGCGCGCCGAGGTTGGCATAGCCGAGCCCGAGCGGTCGGAAGCGGTGGCTGTTCTCGTCGATCATCGGCGTTGGGTAGGAGGAGTTGTCCACGAGGATCTCCTGCGCCAACAGCGTCAGTCGCGAGGCGTACTTGAAGGACTCGACGTCAAACTCGCCATCCTCGCGCACGAACTTCATCAGGTTGAGCGAGGCGAGATTGCAGGCCGTGTCGTTGAGGAACATGTACTCCGAGCACGGATTCGATGCGTAGATGCGATCCGTGTTGGAAGACGTGTGCCAGTCATTGATGGCGGTGTCGTACTGGATTCCTGGGTCGCCGCAGACCCATGCCGCCTCCGCCATCTTGCGGAACACGTCACGCGCCTTCAGCGTCTCCACCGGCTCGCCGCTTACAACGGCGCGTGTCTGCCAGGTGCCGTCCGCCTCAACCGCCTTCATGAAGTCGTCATTGACGCGCACGGAGTGGTTGCCGTTCTGGAAGAAGATGGAGCCATACGCCTCTCCGGTGAAGCTGGCGTCATAGCCGGCCTCAATGAGTGCCCACGCCTTCTTCTCTTCGTTCACCTTGGAGTCGATGAACTCCACAACGTCAGGGTGCTGCACGTCGAGGATCACCATCTTTGCGGCGCGTCGGGTCTTACCACCCGACTTCACCACGCCCGCGAAGGCGTCGAAGCCCTTCATGAACGAGACGGGACCAGATGCGGTGCCGCCGCCGCTCATCTTCTCCTTGGCGCTGCGGATTGGCGAAAGGTTAGAACCTGCACCAGATCCAAACTTGAAGAGCATCGCCTCTGTCTTGGCCAGATCCATGATGGAAGACATGGAGTCCTGCACGCCGTTGATGAAGCATGCGGAGCACTGTGGTCGCGCCTCAACGCCAACGTTGAACCAGACGGGCGAGTTGAAGGCCATCTTCTGATTGACGAGTAGATGCGTCAGCTCCGCAATGAATGCCGCGCGGTCTTCATCTGACTTGAAGTAGTGCTGCTGCTCTGCCCAGGCATCAATCTGACCGGTGACTCGACCGATCAGCTGACGAACGCTGGTCTCTCGCTCTGGGCTTCCAACATGGCCGCGGAAGTACTTGGAGACAACAACATTCGTGGCGAGCTGTGACCAGGAGGCGGGAACCTCAACATCCTTCTGCTCAAAGACGCTCTTGCCGCTCTCGTTGCCGATCGATGCGGTTCGCGTCTCCCATGCAATCTCGTCATAGGGGTGAATGCCAGCGGTGGTCCAGCGTCGTGGCCAGGCGAGTCCCTTGACGCCCTTGCCATCGAAGCTCAACGGTGCAAGTGGAAGAGCTGCCGGTTTCTTCCCAGCGCCGATCTTTGCGCTTGCCTTCGTTGCGTCCACCAAACCGGCCATGGTTCGCTCCCACTTCTGGCCCGGCAACGGGCCCCTCCCTCCCGACTCCCCAGCCAACGGTTGGGCGTACGGGTATTCGCGCTGTTTGCAGTGCGGAGGCGCATCGTATGCCGCCCGCGTCGCGCCGTCAACCCCTAAACCACAACATGTGGTGGGGTGCACCAGCTTCGTTACAGCATATGTTGTGTTACAGGTAGTTGAGCGTTTTCATCACAAAACGACGACTCTGAGCCCGCCTCAGCCCCCTTCTCGTCCGAGGAGGCGCTCGGGGTTTGGAGCGGGTCTATGGGGCCGGAAGGCCGGAGTAGGTGTGTAGGCCGCTGAACCAGAGGTTCCCTGAATAAGTAATGAGGACGGCCAAGAAGCCGATCACCAAGAGGAGAGCGGCCGGTCGCCCCTGCCAGCCGCGCTGACTGCGCGCGTGCAGGTAGACGGCGTAGATCAGCCAAGTGGCGAGGGCGGCGGTCTCCTTTGGGTCCCAGCCCCAGAAGCGGCTCCAGGCGATCGAGGCCCAGATCGATCCGAGGATGAGCATCCCCGCGAAGAGCGGGAAGCCGATGCTGACCGCCTGAAACGCGATTTGATCGAGTCGCCGTGCAGATGGGAGCCAGCGGAAGCGATCCTCATCGCCCTGCATCAGATGCGCAGCGCCTGCGGCGAAGGCGAAGGCGAAGATCCCGTAGCTCAACATCGCGAGTCCGACATGGATCGTGAGCAAGAGCGGGTGCTGAAGTGCAGGGACAAGTTCCGTCACTTCGTTGGGGAGCGTGGCCGCGTAGGCGAGGAGTCCGAGCGCGATACCGAGCGCGATAACCCCGAGCGCGCGCAGTCTGCCGCGCCGATCGAAGTAGATCGTGGCGGCGCAGATGCCGAATGCGAATGCAACGCTGAATTCGTAGAGGTTCCCCCATGGTCCGCGTCCGACAATCAGCGCGCGGATAAGGAGCGACGCGCCAATTGCAAACGTTCCAACGGTGAGTAGCGCACCACCCGCATCGCCGGCGAGACTGCGACGATCAGAGTCCTCTGCCTCACCACCGCTCAGTGCCTCCCCGAGTGATCCGGTAATCGCAGGGGCCGAGGCGAGCGAGGTGCTCAGCGGTGCGCGCAGCGCGCGATCATTTGATTCGAGCAGTGCGAGGTGTGTGATGAGCAGTGCAAAGGCGGCTACCAGTGCGATGCCGCCGACAACGGTGAGATAAAACGAGAGGGTCTCCACCCTTACGCGCGAGCCGCGCCGCCAGGTGGCGGGCCGGCGGGGCGTTCAATCTGGACACGGGGGCGCACTCGGATCTCCATTCCGCAGGCGTTGCAGCTCGTGATCTCGGCGAGGCGCACGGCGCTGCAGCCGGGACACGCGAGCAGGAGCGGTTCACCCGTGATTGCGCGTGTCGCGCCCACGGGGTAGAGCGCCGCGGCCCGGGCGTCATACGGTCGACCCGCCGGGTAGATCGGCCTCCCGTGTGCGTCACGCTGTGGCAGGGTCGGTGTGGCATCGGCATAGGTGAGTTGCGCTCGGCGTTTGGTGAGTGCAACCAGGCCCCAACCACCACCTGTGGCGAAGAGCCAGAGGAGGACGAGGGGTGCAACGACGAGCGGGAGGAGGCCGATCAACGCCCCCCAGTCGGGAGTGATGATGAGCGCGAGAAGTTTCAGCAGTTCATCAATCATGGTTAGATTCTAGCGTTCACGTGGTCGGCGCGCAGAAGGCCCTCGCTTCTTCGTTGCCCCACGGCCAGGCTGCCAGCGCCGCTCGGGTGGCCCTTCATCCTTCACTGACTCTCCCTCAAACGACGTGGTTCGACGCGAGCCAACCCGACCAAAGCCTCCGGTCGCGCGGGTGGAGGTTGGTGCGATGGTGTTCCCGTTGATTCGATCTCGGAAGTATCGCGCGGTGATCGTGGAAGCGCCGAGGCGACGCGCGCGATCACGCAACTCGCGGTCATCGGTGACCACAATGATGCGGTCTGCTCGACTCAACTCGGGCCGCCCGACCGCTTCGATGATTCGATCGTCTGCGGAGCGCCCACCGCCATCACGGAAGACCTCAAGCTTGGCGTTCGGTGGGAGCGAGCGATGGATCGCGGATTCATATGCGCGCAATCGCACCTCGTCCCAGCCGCCAACAAGGTTGTTGCCGTCTACCAACACGCGCTCTGCTCGCGCGAGCAGCTTCCACTCCTGATCTACCATCTCACCATGCTCCTCTGCGTTGACCTCGACGGCGTGCTCTATCGCGGCAGTGAGCCGATCCCAGGGGTCGGCGCACTGTTGACGGAGCGCGTTGCTGCGGGTGACCGCGTTGCCTACATCACCAACAACAGCTTCCTTCGTCATGCTGAGTATCGCGCGCGGATCGAATCGTGTGGCGCACCCTTCGCGGCCGCCTCGCTCCTGACGGCGGTTGCTCTGACCGCAGCGCGCTTTCGTGAAGCGGGCGTGCGGCGCGTCCTCGTCTATGGTGCGCTGGGCCTCGTGGATGAGTTGAGGGCGGCGGGCCTTGATGCGCGATCCACTGCCGACATCCTTGATGAGGAGGCACTTGCTGGGTGGGGTGCAGAGGGGGTCTGCGTCGGGCTCCATCGCAACGCCACGGAGCGGGAGCTGCTCCTCGCCGCAGCCGCACTTCGAACGGGGGCACGATTCATCACCCCAAACCGCGATGCCAGTTACCCCGACCCTGGGGAGCTGACCCCTGGGACCGGCGCCGCCGTTGCGGCACTTGAGGCGGCGAGCGGTGTGCAGGCCGAGGTGGTGGGGAAGCCTGCGCCCGATCTGATCAGCACTGCGGCGCGCGAAGCGAACGTGGCGCTCGAAGATGTGGTGATGATTGGCGATTCTTTAGAGACCGACATTGCGGCTGCAGCGGCCGCGAGGGTTCAATCCATCTTGATGTTGACTGGCGTCACCAGTCTTGAAGATGCGGAACGAACCGCCGCTCTTGGTGGCAGCGCGAGACCAACACGCGTTGCACGGGACGCCGACGATCTCGCGCGGATCTTGGCGGAGATGCGAGCGGTTTAGACGCCAGCGAGGGCAGTGAGTGCGATGTTCGTCCCGAAGGCGATGATCAACAGCTGACCGATCAGTCGTGATGCGCTGATGGCGCGTTCTGGCAGCAGCCGCCCTGCCGCTGTACCGATCGCGCCAAGCAGCAGCTGCCACGAAAGGCTCGCCCCCGCGGCGCCAATCGTGAATGCGACGGCAAGCTGCGGATCAGTTCCGATTCCGGGGAGTCCCACCGCGAGCGCGAGGAAGTAGAGCACCGTTGCTGGGTTCAGCGCAGTGAGTGCAACAAAGCGGAGGTAGAGCTGCGTCGCGCTCCCTCGGACACGGGGATCGTTCGGGTTTGCAACCGCACCGCGGCGCCCCCGCCAGAGCGCGTAAAGCCCGCGCACGCCGATCGAAATCAAGACGAACCCAGAGAGGACCTGAAGTGGGAGGAGGGCGCTGGCGAGGATCTGACTGAGCGCGCCACCAACCGCGAGGGCCAGCACGCAGTAGATCAGGTCCACGGTGGCAGCCCCCGCTCCTGCGGCGAACCCTCGGCGAAGACCCCCCGCCATTCCCGCCTCAATGATGAGCACCGCGATCGCGCCCACGGGGACCGCGATCGCGTAGCCTGCGAAGATGCCAGCGAGCAGAGCGGCGGTCATCGCCGCATCATAGGGTTTGGGCGAGCATGAGGAGGGTGAAGGTATGGCGCGAGTCTTTCTCACAGGTGGATCGGGATTTGTAGGGAGTCACGTGCTCCCCGCGCTCTTGGAGGCTGGCCATCACGTTGTCGCCCTTGCGCGAACCCCGCGCGCTGCAGCGACGATCACGCAACGCAACGCCGACCATGCGGCACGCTTGGAAACGCGCATTGGCGACGTCACGAATCCTGCAACACTCCCCGCCGCACTCGCCGGTTGCGACGCTGTGGTGCACCTTGTGGCGCTCCCGCGCGACTGGAACAAAGGCGCTGACCTCTTGCGCGTCAATACGGCTGGGACTGAGTCGCTGATCGCGGCGGCATCCGCTGCAGGGATCACGCGCTTCGTGCATCTCGGCGCACTCGGCGTGCAGGATCGAGAGGAGCTTCACTACGCGAAGTCAAAGGCACGCGCGGAGCGCGCAGTCCGCGAGTCGTCACTCGACTGGACAATCCTCAAGCCGAGCCTCATCTGGGGTGAGCGCGATGGCTTCTTCAATATCGTTGCGGCGCTGGTCAAGATTCCAGCCCCCGCGGTTCCGGTCCCAGGGAACGGGAAGAGTCGCTTTCAGCCGGTTTGGGTTGGCGATGTGGCGCGTGCGGTCGTGCAGGTGCTTGGCGATCCAACGAGCCTTCGTCGCTCCTATGAACTCGGTGGTCCTCGCTACTGGACATACAGCGATATCACCCAAGAGGTGGCACGCGCACTTGGCAAGCGGCGCATGGTGATCCCAATGCCAGTGCCACTGATCAGCCTTGTCGCGGGAGTGTCCGAAGCGATCCGTCTCCCATTCCCCGTCGCAACAGATCAGTTGCGACAGTTGGCACTGGATAACATCGGGGCAACGGACGCCGTTGAGCGCGAGCTCGGCTTCGTTCCGCGAGATATGGGGGGTCGGCTCAGTTACCTGCGCCGCAAGATCTCCCAGCAGTAGCAAGGGGGGATCTATGCGGTTCAACGTCAGCGCAAGCGGATTCAGCGGGTCCACGGGGCGCGGCGGCGTGTTCGCAACCGCGCTCTTCAAGGAGAAGGGCCAGTCGGCGCACAACACAGAGATCGATCGTCGCAGTGGCGGCCAACTCACGGCGCTTCGTGCCGTAGGGGAGGGGAGCGCGTCGCGATTCCACTTCTCCTCGTCTCCAGCGGGAGCCCTGCCAGCCGATCAGCTCCTCGTCGCCGGTCTCGGGAGCGCGGAGAGCCTCGACCGCCAGGCGATCCTCCGCTGGGCGGCGGCGGTCACGCGCAAACTCGCGGGGCGAAACATCCGTCGGCTGGTCATTGACGCTGCAGCAATCGTTGCGGCATTGAAGGGCGACTCGCCTGCACTTCGCGCAAGCGGTGGCGCGTCATTCGGTGAGGGGATCAACAGTTCGTCGAGAGTGAAGCTTGACGCTGCAGTGCTCGCCGTTGAGTTGATCGTTCGCGGTGTGATTGAAGGGTCCTTCCATGAAGGCCTGGACGGGAAGAGTGAGGTCGATGCGTTTCCCGCTCCTCTTGAGAGCGTGGAGATCCTCCTACCAACGGGGAGCGATCTGACAGCGGCGAAGGCCGCGGTACGGCGCTCCGAGATCATCGCCGACGGCACGGTCCGCACGAAGCGCTGGGCGAACCGCCCAGCGAATGAGATGCCACCGCTCGGCATTGCAGAAGAGGCGCGCGACCGCGCGCGAGCCGTTGGGCTTCGTGCGCGAATCATCGGTGCGCGTGAACTTGAGCGCATGGGCGCGGGAATGTTGATGGCGGTTGGACGTGGTTCAGATAACCCTCCGTGCATGGTTGTCCTCTCTGGCGGCGCACCTCGCGCGAAAGACCCACTCGGACGCCGCCTCGCCATGGTCGGCAAGGGTGTCTGCTTTGACACCGGCGGGATCTCAATCAAGCCTGCCGACGGCATGGAAGAGATGAAGATGGACAAGAACGGCGCGATCGCGGTGCTCGAAGCGGCCGCCACCGTTGCACAGCTCGATCCAGGCCGCGTGATTCACGCCGTTGCCGCCTGCGTCGAGAACATGCCATCTGGTCATGCCACGCGCCCTGGCGACGTGGTGACCGCGCTGAACGGGAAGCGTGTGGAGATCACCAACACGGACTCCGAGGGACGCTTGATTCTTGGTGACGCCCTGCACTTTGCGGAGCGGGACCTTGCCGCAACGCACCTTATTGACGTGGCAACCCTGACGGGGATTGCCTACTCCGCGTTCGGAGGGGAGGTCGCCGCGAGTTGCGGGTCTGACCCTGCCTTTTTGGACGAGACACACCTCGCGGCACGTCGTGCTGGCGAAGTGCTCTGGCCGTATCCGCTCGCGGATGCCTATATGAAGAACATGGATACGTGGTCGGCTGACTTGCAGAACTCAGGGACGCGAGAGGCGTCGCTGATCCGCAGCGGCCTCTTCTTGCGCGAGTTCACGACCGTGCCGTGGGTGCACCTCGACATTGCGGGGACCGCCTACCGCCGGTCAACGGCACCGTGGGCGGGCCGCGGGTCTACAGGCTCCGCGCATCCAACACTTGTTGAGCTGGCCATGGGGGGTGGCGTCCGCCGCTAAGGCTGATACGCTGCATTCCAGAACGACTGGAGGCAGCGATGGTAGCCCGCACTGCTCCGAGCCAAACACTGACGACATGGCGAGCGCGCCTCGCTGCGCTGCTCGTTGCGCCACTCCTTGTAGTTGGCCTCGGCTTCAGTAGCGTCTCACCCGTTCGAGCTGACCAACTTGACGATGCACTCGCGCGACAGAAAGAGCTCGCCGCGCAGCTCGCCGCGCAACAGAATGCGCTGAATGCACTGATCGCTCAACAGAAAGATCTTGAGGCGCAGCTCAAGGCAACTACCGCCGCGCTTGCGAAGAACACCGCCTCGCTCGCCAACATCATCAGCGAGGTCACTCGGCTCTCTGCGGTGGTTGAGAAGGCGAAGAGAGAACTCCAGGCGTTGGAATCCGAAGTGAGCCGTCTCGACGCAGAGATCTCTCGCCTCGTGCGCCAGCAGGAGGAGAAGGCGCGCGATCTTGCTGCGCGGCAGGCGATCCTTGCTGCGCGCATCAGGGAGGCGTACATCGCCGATCAGACGCCGCCGCTCTGGACACTCCTCTCGAGCCAAACCTTTACCGACCTCTTGATCGACCTTGCTGGATTCTCGGCGCTTGGGAGGGCCGACGTCTCCCTCGCTGACGGCATCGCACGCGACGCGGCACGCCTCGCCGCAATCGAAGAGCAGGTTCGGCAGAACCGGGCCGAGACTGAGAAGTTGCGACGTGCCGCGGCCGCACAGAAGGCTGCACTCGACAAGCAGGTGAAGCTGCTGGAGGCGGCAAAGTTGCGTCTCGCCGCTGCGATCGCGGCACAGAAGAAGGCGATTGCCGCGCAAAAGTCGGCAATGGATCGAGTCCTCAACGACAAGGCACGACTCGCCGCGGCGGTTGCCGCGCTCAAGGCGGAAGAGGCTCAGGTCAAGT
The DNA here is from genome assembly GCA_046081085.1 of Candidatus Limnocylindrus sp. Taxonomy (GTDB): domain Bacteria; phylum Chloroflexota; class Limnocylindria; order Limnocylindrales; family Limnocylindraceae; genus Limnocylindrus. Next base: position 28,721 of record JBJTVF010000065.1, on the reverse strand, counting down.
CGATCGTTGATCGGCTGCTGAAGCAGCAGTTCGGTTCATCGCTCCCGATCCTCTACCAGGGCGGTTGGACGTGGCCGATTGCACGCACGGCGGCCGGATTCGTGCAGCCGAAGAATGGATATCGTCCGTACATTTCTCAGAAGTACGGGTGCGTCAGTTGGAAGATCTATCCGAGGAACGGAAGCTGTCCATCGTCACGGCCGTACTTCCACAACGGGGTGGACATTTCCGCGCCTGCTGGGACGCCGATCTATGCCGCCGCAACAGGGAAGGTGATGATTGCCGGAACGTGTTCGTATTGCGTTGTGTGGAGGGGGATGCGCCGACTCGCGTGGGTCTGGATCGCCCATAGCAAGTCGATGGTGACCATCTATGCCCACATTGGTGACGGCTCACGAAGTAGCGAGCCGCGGTGGCGCGTCAGTGCTGGTGACTACGTCACCGCAGGTCAACTGATCGCGTTCGTTGGCTCAACGGGGAATGTGACTGGACCGCACCTCCACCTCTCCATGTTGAACGGCGGAAGGTATGTGTGCATCCAGGAGTATCTCCCCGGCGGCGCCTGTCCCGCGGACTAGCGCGGCCATGCCAAGCGCAGCTGAGATCCCCGCACTTCTCTCCTCCTTCGGTATCACCACCGCTGCGCCGCATCGACGCGAAGACGTAACGGTCTGGGATCTTGAACTAGACGGGAACGTTCGGCGCGGGTTGCGCGTCAGTTTGATCCATGACGCGCGCCCAGGCGGCGCGCTGATGGTCTGGGCGCACCTTGCGCCACCGCTCGGGGATGGCCTTCGTGCCGCGTATCGGCGCCTCTTGCAGTGGAATGACCGCTTCCCCTTTGCGAAGTTCGCGATCGCTGAAGATGGTCGTCCCACGCTGAGCGTTGAACTGCGCGCCGCCGAGACCACGCCGCACCAGGTGCGCGATGCGCTCGCCCGAGTGCTTCTCATCGCCGATGCACTGGTCAGCGAAACGGCGGAGTGGATCTGGATTGGCGGGAAGGTGCCACCTGATCCTGGGGGTGAACGAAGGAATCGCCCACTGCTCGCAGACGTAGGAAATCTCGCCGAGCGACTCGAGGGGTAACGCATCGCGCTCGGATCGCCCCAAGTGGCGCGGCTACACTGGAGGGATGCCAGAGTTTGATCGCCCCACGCGACCCGTCCCAGCCCCCCTGCCGGCCGTCTTGAACGGTGACAACGCCGACGTCTATTTCCTTCGCACCCAGCAGGTCTTGCGCAGTGGCGGGCGAAACCCGATCGTCGCCATGGAGGCCTTCTGTCGCAGGGAGGGCGCGACGCTCTGCGGGATCGATGAGGTGAAGGGCCTCCTTGCGGTGGCACTCCACGACGAGGCGGCTGCCGGCCGCGCGACCGTCTGGGGGCTCCGCGATGGCGATGTGATCAGTGCCAACGAGGTGGTGCTCCGGATTCGTGCGCCGTATCTCAGCTTTGCCCATCTGGAGACCGCCTACCTCGGCGCGATGGCACACGGCACCGGCTGGGCGACCGCCGCGCGTGCCATCGTCGATGCGGCGGCGCCGACCCGAGTGATCGCATTCGGTGCGCGGCACGTACACCCGAACGTTGCCGATCGACTCGATCATGCGGCGCTGATTGGTGGTGCACAAGGGGCATCAACCTCAGCGGCGAGTGGGCGCCACGGGATCGCTCCAGTTGGCACCATGCCGCACGCGCTCATCCTGATTTACGGTGACACGGTGGAGGCGGCACTCGCATTCCATCGCGCCATGGAGAGCGACGTGCCGCGCATCGTCCTTGTTGACACGCTTCGCGACGAGGCTGAGGAGGCCGCACGCGTGGCAGCCGCGCTCGGTGACCGACTGGGCGGTGTGCGACTTGACCGAGCGAGTGAGCTGGGCGGCGTGACCCCCGAGCTGGTGGCCGAGGTGCGCGCCGCACTTGATGACGCGGGCGCAACACGCGCGAAGATCGTGATCTCTGGCGGACTTACAGCGGAACGGATCGCGCAGTTCAAGGCGGCAAGATCTGCGATCGATACCTTTGCCGTGGGAAGTGCGATCTCAGGCGCACGGCCGATTGACTTCACGGCGGACCTCCACGAGATTGACGGCACGCCAATCGGGAAGCGCGGTCGGATGATCGGTGTGACAGAGGCTCCGCGTTTACGCGAGGTTGATCTCGTCGCGTGGCGCGAAGCGACCCTGAGAGCATAAGGAGACTCTCCAAGATGCCTCTCACGATCAGCAGCCCAGCATCAGACGCGCGAGATCTCCTCACGCAGGCAGAAGCCGTCGCGCGTGCCGCAGCGGTGAGTAACGTCTCGTATTCGGTGCGACTTGAGCTCGCTGCGGGATCCACGTCATTCACTGGCCGCGCCAGCGTTCGTTTCACGCTGGCCCAGGCCGCTGAGGGTCCACTCTTCCTCTGCTTCCGCGGTCAGACGATTCAGACCATGCGCCTGAATGGGAGTGACGTAGCAACGCCAGCCTGGAACGGATATCGACTCACCCTCGACCAACGCCTCCTGAAGCGCGGCGCGGAGAACCTCCTCGAGGTGGAGTATGAAAACCAGTTTGACACAGGAGGTGATGGTGTCTTCCGCTTCGTAGATCCAGAGGATGGCGCTGAGTACATCTACACGAACTTCGAGCCATATGAGGCGCACCGAATGGCACCGCTCTTCGATCAGCCAGACATCAAGGCACGCCTCACGCTTGAGGTGCTCGCCCCATCTACCTGGGTTGTGATGGCGAATGGTGCCGAGCGCGCCGTTGGCGCAGCAGAGGCCGATGGGAGAACGTTGCGCACATTTGCTGAGACGCCGCCGCTCTCCACATACCTCTTTGCGATGGCGGCCGGAGCGTTCGTCGGGGAGCGGCGCGACCTTCGGATCCCTGGCCGCGCTGAACCTATCCCTGTCGGACTCTGGTCACGTCGGTCGCTCGCACGGTATCTGGAACATGAACGATTCCAGGAGACGACGAAGCAGGCATTCGCATACTACGGCGAACTCTTTGGGCGAGAGTATCCATTCGACAAGATGGATCATGTCTATGCCCCGGAGTTCGCCACCGGTGCAATGGAGAATGTCGGGTTGATCACCTACAACGAGGATTTCCTCTTCCGCAGCCCACCCACTCCCAGCGACATCACCGATCTCGCCGAAGTGGTGTTCCATGAGATCGCCCACATGTGGTTCGGCGACCTTGTGACCATGCGATGGTGGGATGACCTCTGGTTGAACGAATCGTTTGCAACGTACGTGTCGTATCTCTGCCTCACGGAAGGCGCAGGTTTCCCCGGCGCGTGGCGAGAATTCAACGTGCAGCTGAAGTCATGGGCGCTGCGTGAAGATGACGCGCCGACCACCCATCCGATCGCGGGGACGGTCCTGGACACAGACCAAACCTTCCTCAACTTTGACGGGATCACATACGGCAAGGGCGGTGCTGTGTTGAAGCAACTTGGCGCGCGGCTCGGTCGCGCGGGCCTTTCCGCAGGGCTGCGCCTCTACTTCGATCGCCACGCGTACGCCAACGCCACACTCGCCGACTTCCTTGCGGCACTGGAGGAGGGGAGCGGGGTGCCGCTCGGCGAGTGGGCCGACCAGTGGCTGCGCACGAGTGGCCCGAACCGGTTCGCCGCAGAGCTGTCCGAGGGTCCGGAAGGGATCATCTCGAGTCTCTCCGTGCGCCAAGAGATCGTCTCTGGAGATCCCGTGCTCCGTCAGCACCTGATTCGCATCGCCCTCATCTATCCGGATCGGAGTGGCGTCAGGATCGAGGGGCATGAGCTCCTCCTTGACGGAGCGCGCGCGCATGTGCCGAACGTCTCTGGTGGCCCTCTTCCGCTCGCCGTCATCCCAAATCATGACGATCTCGCCGTTGGAAAGATTGCGCTTGACGAGGCGACGCTCCGTTTTGCAGCGGAGCGGCTCGAGCAGATCCCTGATGGACTCCTTCGACAGGTCACCTGGTCGGCGATCTGGGAGGCAGTGCGCGATGGATCGGTCCGTGCCAGCGACTATGCCGAACTCCTCGTCACGCGTCTCCCCGAGGAGCGCGATCCGTCAATCGTCCAGCAGATCGTTGAGTCGACCCTCGGTCCGCTCTTGCTGCGCTACCTCCCAGATGGGGAGCGCGAACGCTGGGGGAGCCGCATTGTCGAAGTTGCGCGGGCACGACTCGCTAAAGGTGGCGACGAAGGGACTCGGATCGTCTGGTCGAGAATCCTCGTCCGTGCATCAGTGACCCCGCGCGACGTGGAGGAGACGTGGCAGGTCGCTGCTGGCGAGACGCCACTCGATGGCGCCGAGATCGACCAAGATCACCGTTGGGCACTCTTGGTTCGCGGCGCATCGCATGGACTCCCACAGAGCACGGCGCGACTTCGGGCGGAGACGGAGCGTGATCCGAGTGATCGCGGCGAGCGTGCGCTCTTGAGCGCCGCCGCAGCGGAGCCGAGCATCCCCGCGAAACGTGCCGCATGGGAGCGCATGCTGATCCCCGCCGGATACGGGAGTGTCCATCGCACCCTCGCCGCCGCGTCGGGATTCGCATGGCCGTGGCAGCGCGACCTTCTCGTGCCGTATCAGTTGCTGCTCCCCAACGCGATTCTGTCGCTCGGCTCAGCCGACGCCACCTTCGCACGCGACTGGTTCCGCGCTGCGTCATTTGGTTTGTGGGGCGATCCGGTGCGGATGCTCGAGGTGACGGATCAGGTGATCGCAACCCTCGACGATCCGAAGCGTGCACTCCCTGACGTTGATGCCGCGAGACTGCGCCGCTTCACGCTGACGGAGCGCGATGGGCTGGTGAGGATCGTGCGGCAGCGGCGCTCGCTGCAGGGTTAGCGGGTCAGCTCGCTCGCAAACTCCTCGAAGACACCGAGGTAGTGGTCCACATCGGCGTCATTCATGCTGATCGAGAGCGTCCACTCTTCGTCTCGCCCCGGCGTGCCGAAGATGCCACGGTTCATGTTCCAGAGCCAGAGCAGGTCGATCAACTCCTTCTGTTGAGCGGACTTGTAGCTCTCGTAGTCCACGACCTTCGTGGTAGCAAAGGTGATCACGCCCTTCGATTCAATCCCGACTGGGTAGGCGGCGAGTCGATAGCGGTCAATGATCCCCTGTGAACCGTCAAGCAGTCGTGCATTGATTCGACCAAGGTGCGCGTATGCGTCGGGCGTCAACACGCGCTCCAGATTTGCGCGAGCCGCCGCCATCGCGATCGGGTTACCGTTGAACGTCCCAACCATGTACACCTCTCCGGAGAGCACCGGCGCCCACACCTCATCTGTCGCGCCGATCGCACCGGTCGGAAGTCCGGCGCCGAGCGCTTTGGCGAGACAGACCATGTCAGGTTGGATCCCGAAAAGTTCGGTCGCGCCCCCTGCGGCAACGGTGAGGCCTGTCTTGACTTCGTCAATGATCCAAACAACACCGTACTTCTTGGTGATGCGGCGCACTTCGGCGAGGTAGCCAGGCTCTGGGAGGATCACGCCGCAGTTCATCAGCGCCGCCTCCATGATCAGACAGGCGGGGAGGTTCCCCTCTGCCTGCAGTCGCTCAAGTCGGCGTTCGAGTGCGGGGGCATCGTTGAATGGCACCGCAACGGTCATCTGCGTGACGACATCTGGGATCCCCTTGCCGTATGCGATCGACGGATAGTTCTCGCGGTCGCCCATGTCATAGACGTTTAGTCCGATGTCGACCATCACGTAGTCGTGATGACCGTGGTAGCTCCCGAAGATCTTCATCACACCGTCACGCTTGGTGAGTGCTCGCGCAATGCGAATCGCGTCCATCGTTGCCTCGGAGCCGGAGTTGAGGAAGCGCCATCGCGGCAGCTTCCAGCGCGCTGCGAGCAACTCCGCAACCACGTAGGCGTCTTCAGTCGGCGCTGCGAAGTGCGTGCCCAGCCGGAGCCGGCGCTCCACCGCCTCGGTGATGACCGGATGTGCGTGACCTTGGACCATGCTGCCGATGCCGTTATGCACATCCAAGTACTGGTGACCGTCCACGTCCCAGACGTACTGGCCGAGGCCGCGCTCGAGGTAGATCGGATAGGGGGCTCGGCGCTGGTAGCTGGAAGAGACGCCACCAACGAGCGACCGCTCCGCTCGGGCGTAGGCGGCTCCGGAGGCTTGGGTGCGCGCATCAAGTCGACTCGACTCCGCAGCGGTCAGCGCGGCAACGCGCGCCGGGTCAATCTGGATGGTCGGCCCAGCCGGCGGCAGGTCGCGGTGGGCGACGGCTGGGCTGGTCGGAGCGAGCATCTTGAGCGGTTCAATGGCCATAGATCACACCCTCTTTTTGCGGATTCCGCACCCTACAGTTGCTAGGGGACGATATTAGCAGTGTTTGGGGCACAAAGGTGCGAATATCGTAGCTTGAGCACGGCTCCCTCGTGGCCAAATGGCCACCCTGGCTACGTAAACGGCGTTCGGTGGAGCGCCCCCCTCATCATGCTCCTACCCCGATAATCAATCCATGAACCTCGCGCGCCGGCTCCTCCTCTGGGCGTCTACCAACGCCTGGTTGCGCGAGCGCGCGATGCGCACTCGGTTCGTGCGCCTCTCCGTCCGCAAGTTCATGCCTGGTGAGCAGATTGACGATGCGATCGAGGCCGCCGTCAGGCTGCAGCCGCGTGGCGTCAACGCGATCTTCACCAAGCTCGGTGAGAACCTCACGGAGCTGACCGAGGCGGAGCAGGTCTACGCACACTATTTGAAGGTGCTCGAGCGCATCAAGGAGACTGGGATCAGTGGTGAGATCTCGATCAAGCCGACGCAGCTCGGCCACGACCAGGATCGCGAGATCTGTTTCGACTATTGCATGAGGATCATGAAGGCCTGTGAGGCACAGGGAACACTCTTCTGGATTGACATGGAGGGATCTCACTACACAGAAGGGACGCTCGACCTCTTCAAGCGACTACGTGCGCATTCGGAGCATGTCGGAATCGCGATCCAGGCGTACCTTCACCGCACCGATGCAGACCTTGAGGCGCTCGTCGCGCTCGGGTCCAAGATCAGGATGGTCAAGGGGGCGTATCTTGAGCCGGCAGACGTTGCCTTTCCAGAAAAGTCCAGAGTCAACGAACAGTTCGTCAAGAACTGCAAGCGCCTTTTGCAGGCCGACGCTGATCGCCCCGGTGCCCTTCTGCACATCGCGACGCACGACACACAGATCCAAGATCAGCTGTTGGCACACGTTGGGGAACAGGGGATTGAGAAGCGTCGCTATGAGTTCGCGATGCTCTATGGGATCAACAGCCAGCGCCAGCTTCACCTAGCGGCGCGGGGCGAGCGCGTCCGCTGTCTCGTGGCCTACGGAGAGTATTGGTTTCCGTGGTACATGCGTCGCCTCGCCGAACGCCCCGCAAACATCGGCTTCGTGCTTCGTAACGCGCTCAGGCGCTGACCGCAGCCTGCGATCCCACCGCAGGACGTTCAGCGAATCGCGGCGCCACTCGCGGCGTCGAAGAGATAGAGCTTGTCGAGCGGGAGGGCGAGCTTCACCTTGCTACCTCGAGTGGTCGCGCTCCCTGAATCGACGAGCGCGAGCAGGTCGCCAACGCCCGTTGAGCAGTGGAGGAGCTCTTGTGCGCCGAGATACTCGACGACGTCGGCCTCGAGGTTGAGCTGGGCTTCATGTTGCCCAGCGACGCCGATGCGCAGGTGCTCGGGCCGAAAGCCCATGGTGACGCGGGTCAGCCCGGCAAGTGCCTTCGCGCGCTCTCCTTCTAGCGCGATCGCGATGTTCCCCGCGCTTACGCGTGAGCCGCTGACGCTCGCCTCGAGCAGGTTCATGGCAGGGGAGCCGATGAAGCCAGCAACGAATCGATTCACCGGCAGATCGTAAAGTTCCTGAGGTGTGCCAACCTGTTGGAGGAGTCCGTCGTTCATCACGGCGATCCGTGTCCCCATCGTCATCGCTTCAACCTGGTCGTGGGTGACGTAGACAACCGTCGTCTTGAGTCGCGCATGTAGGCGAAGGATCTGTGCCCGCGTCTGAACGCGAAGCTTCGCGTCCAGGTTGCTGAGAGGTTCGTCCATGAGGAAGACGGCCGGTTCACGCACGAGCGCGCGACCGAGAGCGACCCGTTGGCGTTGACCGCCAGAGAGCTCCTTCGGTTTCCTGGCGAGAAGCTTCGCGAGGTCGAGGATCTCAGCCGCCTCATTGACTCGCCGCTCAATTTCGGGCTTTGGGATCTTGCGGAGCTTGAGGCCGAAGGCGAGATTCTCCTTCACCGACATGTGCGGGTAGAGTGCGTAGCTCTGGAAGACCATGGCAATGTCACGGTCCTTCGGCGCCTTATCGTTCACCACGACGTCACCGATCTTCAGCGTTCCGCTCGTGATGTCTTCAAGTCCAGCGATCATTCGCAGCGACGTGGTCTTGCCGCAGCCTGACGGTCCAACGAGGACCATGAACTCACCGTCGCGGATCTCGAGATCCAGGTTGTCGACGGCGAGGACCTCGCCGTATCGCTTCGTCACGCCTTCGAACGTCACCGTGGACATGCGCGCCCTCCTTGCTGGCTGGCCCCTCTCTGGGGGCATCCCGCCGCAGGTAGAGGCTAGAAGAGTGACTGGTTCATGGCGCGAACCGTTCCGAATCGGGTCCTCCCGCCCAGCGGCGACCCGTTGGGGTCAGAGCGTCTTCGTCACCTTGGTTAAGCCTGCCGGTTCGTCCGGGTTCAGCCCTCGCCCAGTTGCCACCGCCTCAACAATGGCGAGGCCCGCGATCGCGGTGACTGGCGTGCAGAGCGGACCACTCGGACCATTGGGGAGTGCGAGCTCTTCGGCTGGATCTAGCCCGCGGCTATTCGCGCCGCCCGCGTGGATCACGAGGATTGGCGCACCGACTCGACGAAGCCGATCGATGCTCCCCGACACACTCACCTCGGTCAGAGGGTCCGTCGAGAGCACGATCGCGGGCACTTCGGCGTGCGCGGATGCGATCGGCCCGTGGAGGAGGTCTGCCGCAGAGTAGCCATCCGAGAACATCCCAGTCGTCTCCCGGAGTTTCAACGCCAGCTCGAGCGCATTCGGATATTCGAATCCGCGTCCAACTACGAGCGCGCGGCTGCTCTGCAAGAGGGCGGCGTAGAGCGGCGCATCTGCACCTTTGGCGAGCCATTCCGTTGCCATGTTGAGTGCGACCTGCATCCGATCAGGGAGTGCGTGTATATCGTTCGCCCATGATGCGTCGCGTCCTGCGCGTCGCGCCGCCGCCGCTGCGATCAGCGCGACACTGACGAGTTCAGCGATGTATGTCTTCGTCGCGGCCACGGCGCGCTCTGGCCCTGCGTCAAGGTCGACGGTGCTCTCGGCTGCAAGGGCGAGGGGTGAGGCGAGGTCGTTGGTCAGAGCCACGGTAAACGCACCGCGCCGGCGCGCAGATTCAACAAAGGCGATCATGTCGGGGCCCGCGCCAGACTGACTGAACGCCAGGAGTGCACTGTTGGGTGACGCGCTCTCCACCCCATATTGCGTCACGAGGCTGGCAGCGGCGAGGGCGACGGGGACTCCGAGCGCGTGCTCCAGCAAGTAGCGCGCATAGATCGCTGCGTGGTCGCTGGTCCCCCTACCCGCGACCACTACGACGTTCGGCTGTCGCTCCGCTAATCGTGTGCCGATAGATTCATAGGCGGCACGGTTTGCGATCAGTCGCGACGCGACCTGAACAGACTCAGCGATCTCGCGGCGCATGATGCCACCGTTACTAGCGGAGCTGGACATCTCCCCTCCTCGCTTCGGTGGGAGACCCCCACCACTCTTCGGGAGGCTACCACTCGGATCGTGGACCGCGACCAGTGCGCGGGAACCCCTTCCCCTCAGGTGGCGTTAGGGTGGTGCCGGCATCTGCCGCCGTAGTCGCCACGTGGCGAAGAAAAGGGGGATCTCTACATGCGCCACCGACTCCTCAACGCGCTGATGCTCGCAGCCTTCCTGGGGGTCTTCGCGCCCGCCACTTCCGCCGCCGCCAGCTCCGACGATCCGTGCACGCCTGCGGAAGACGGTAGCGTCCCGGAGATGTGCCAGGGAGGCGTCGCCTTCCCCGAGATGGGTGGGGCATTCTTCTCCGCAGAGTTCACCCAACTGGTCACGGGAGACGAGGTTTCACGGGCGGTCTTCAACGTTGAGAGTGGCAGCATCTCGTTCTCCGACGGCAGCCTGAGCGCGACCGTGGGCTGCAACAACGTCTTCGGCGCCGCAGAGCTCCTGGTGGGTGATCCGAGCAGCATCGCCCTCTCTGGTCCGCTCGCCTCGACCAAGATGTACTGCGACGGCCTGATGGAGGCCGAAGCAGCGCTGATCAGCATCCTCGAGGGCGAGAACCTCTCAATCGTCAATGATGGCATCACGAGCTCCAACGGGTTGATTCGTGTCGAAGGTGGCGTTCCAATCGCCATGCCCAGTGTGATCGCACCAGAGTACCCACCCTTCATGATTCAAATCGACGGCACCACGTATGACGTGATGAACGGCTACGTCGTCATCGACGGCGACCGACTCAGCGCATCAGTCGGATGCAACACAGTTGGTGGGGGAGTTTTGGTTGATGGAGATACGCTCACGCTGGATGGCCCCCTAATCTCCACGATGATGTACTGCGAGGGCCTGATGGACGCAGAGGCTGCACTCGCGACGGTCTTGCAAGGTGAGAACCTGACATGGGTCAACCCATTCGAGCTTCGCAGTGGCGCCGGTGCGGTGATCTTCGCCGCACTCTGTGGCGATTGCGTGACGCCACCAGGTGAGCCGAGTGACCCAACGGGCCTCACGATTGCCCTGCTGCTTCTCTTCGCACCGATCGGCGTGGCCGGCGTTGCCCTCTCACGAGGACTTGCAACAAAGAGCTGATTCGAGTGAGCGGCCATACCGCTGAGTAACGGAGAGGCGATGCGCTAGGCGCGCGGCGCCTCTTCTACTGTTGGCATCTCCGTGATGCGCAGAGAGGATTGAGGAGGAGCGGCAGAAGTCGGGTGGGGTGGCCAGAGGGAATTGAACCCTCATCTGCGGCTCCACAAACCGCGGTCCTAACCATTGAACGATGGCCACCATGCCCAGCCGCAGTATGCCGCATCGGCCCTCCTCCTTCACGAGGGAGCGCGGAGGCGCGGGACGTGGAGGGTAGAATGAGACGAGAAAGGGAGGGTGCGACATGCAGATCAGGCGATCGATTCCAGCGGTGGCGCGGATTCCGGCGGCGGAGCATGGAGTGACGCTCGGCGACTTCTTCTTCCCCGTCTTCCTCGGTGAGCGACTCGGTGCGCGGCTCCAGGGACTCGCCCTCGCAGTCGTCGGCGCGCTCTTCATCGGCGCAGCCGCACAGGTCGTCATTCCGCTCCCTGGCACCCCTGTCCCGATTACGGGACAAACCTTCGGCGTCCTCCTCGTTGGTGCGGCACTCGGTGCCCGACGCAGTCTCGCTTCGCTCAGCCTCTATCTCCTCCTCGGCCTTGCTGGCGCGCCGCTCTTCAGTTCGGGTGGCCACGGCATTGAGAGGTTTGCAGTCAGCGGCGCTGACGGCGCACTCGCACTAGCGCCGAGCGGCGGCTACCTGATCGGTATGCTCTTCGCCGCATGGATCGTCGGGCGTCTCGCCGATCTCGGGTGGGATCGAAGTGTGGTCGGCACCGTCGGCGCCATGCTGATCGGCAACCTCATCATCTATGCATGTGGTGTGACCTGGCTCGCGGCGGCACTCCAGGTGAGCGCGGGTGAGGCGATCAATAAAGGAATCACGCCGTTCCTCTTTGGAGATGCGATCAAGATCGCGCTCGCGGCAGGGATCTTCCCGAGTGCCTGGTGGTACGTCAACCACGGCCGCAGTGCCGGCCCACGCTGAGTAGTCGCGCCATCTGCGCGGCAGCTGCGCAATGACTCCAACGCGCGGCGCACTTCTTGCAATCGATCTCGGCAGCACCGCCGTCAAGGTGCTCGTCGTCGACGCAGAGAGCGGTGCCCCGCGAGCGCTGATCCGTCGGAGAAGTGCCAGCTATTCGGTAGCTGAGGGCGGTGTTGCCGAACAAGATCCTGACGCCTGGTGGGGTGCGATCGTACATGCAACGAATGAAGCGCTCGCCGTTGCGGGAGACGGCACTGAGATCCTTGGGATCACCGCGGTTGGGCATGGACCGACACTCGTACCAGTGCGCGCGGATGGTTCAGCGGCCGCACCAGCGATGCTCTGGAGTGACCAGCGGGCGGCGAGTGACGATGCGCACCTTGCCGCACTCCTCCAACGCTCAGGTTGGCTCCTTGCCGAGCTCCCAAAGGCACGTTGGTTCCTGCGGGAGCGTGCTGAAGCGGCAGGCAATGCTACGCACATGCTCTCAACCTGGGATGCGCTTGCGTTCCGTCTAAGCGGCGAGGCGGTCGCCTCATTCTGGGATCCGGCTCGTGGCCTTCCCCCTGCGGACCGCGCGCTCCTGCTTGGACCGCGCGGTGGGCTCGACGAGCGCGCTCTTCCACCAGAGGTTCATCCAGGAACAAAGATTGGCGTTCTGCGCGCTGGGGTCGCGGAAGCGTTGGGGCTGCGAGCCGGCACGCCTGTTGTCTCCGGCACGAACGATGGCTTGGCGGCAGTGGTTGGCGCGGGGCTGATGCACCCGGGACGTGGTGTTGATGTTGGAGGTGCCGCTGGTGGCGTTGGCGTTTCGGCAACGGCAGATACCGCCGCGCGCATTCGCGCGCACGTTGGCGCTGCACTCTGGTCGGGTCCGGCACCGACTCCATTCGGCGACCTGCGGATTCTCGGTGGCGCACTTGGAGGGACTGGCCTCCTCCTGGACGAGGCGATCAGAGATGCGATCGCTCGCGGTTCTCGGCCAGATACACTGATGGAGGAGGTGGCCGAACTTCCTCTTGGCGAGTTCTCTCTCGGTTCAGCTACCAGCGAGAGTCTTAGTGGCGTGCAGCACGTTCGGGGTGCATTCGAACACGGCGCGCTTGCCGTTGAGGCGTTGCTTGCACCCGCGCGTGCCGCGGGCCTGCCGCTCGATGAGATGTGGCTCTCTGGCCCTGCCACGGGAGCAACGGTTGGGCTTCACACCACCGAGGCGCAGGTGCCGCGTGGGATTCGGCAGATGCGAGCAGACCTTCTCGGGGTTCCCGTGGTCGTGCCGCGTATCACAGAGGCGGCGGCAGCGGGTGCAGCGGCGATCGCTGGGGTCGGTGCCGGCATCTATGCGTCGCTCATTGAGGCGGCGGACCTCATGGCGGTGGTCGATCAGCGAATTGACCCAGATCCGCGCAGCGCTGACGCTGCATCTGCTGCACGAGAACGGTTCAGTCGAGAGTAGGGATTAGGCGTTCGCCTTACTCGTCGCCGCCGCTGCGGCGCGACCACGTTTGGTGGTGGAGGCAGCACCATCTTCGAGTGGGAAGTGACAGGCGACCGCGACATCGAGCGCGCGGGGTGAGGCGGCGAGTAGTGGCTCTTCATTTGCGCAGCGCTCTGGGTTGCCGAGCTGCTCGCGCAGCCAGCAGCGCGTGCGGAAGCGACAGCCAGTCGGCGGGCTGATCGGTGAAGGAATCTCGCCTTCGAGAATGAGTCGGTCGTCGGTGTCGTGTACTTCGATCTTCGGCACCGCGGAGAGGAGGGCAATCGTGTACGGATGCTGTGGCTTGGTGAACACCTGGTCCACGGGTCCGGTCTCCACAACCTTTCCGAGATACGTCACCGCCACACGATCGGCGAAGTAGCCCACGACGTCCAGGTTGTGGCTGATGAACATGTAGGTGAGACCCTGCTTCTCTCGCAAGTCAGCGAGTAGGTTGAGTACTTGGCTCTGGATCGAGACGTCAAGGGCGGAAACGGGCTCGTCAAGAACGACCAGCTCAGGATCAAGCGCAAGCGCACGAGCAATGCCGATGCGCTGGCGCTGACCGCCAGAGAACTCGTGCGGGTAGCGGACGGCATACTCCAGCGGCAGGCCAACGATCTCAAGGGCGGCGTGCATGCGATCCTTGCGTTCCTGACTCGTCCCGAGTGCATGTGCGAGGAGCCCCTCTTCGATCTGATCGCCGACTGGAAGCCGTGGATTGAGTGAACCGAAAGGGTCTTGGAACACGATCTGCATCCTGCGTCGTAACTTGCGCTGCTCCTCCGCACTTCGATCGGTGAGCTTCGAACCGTCGAACCAGACCTCACCAGCGGTGGGGTTCTGAAGGCCGAGCGCGACGCGGCCGAGGGTGGTCTTCCCTGAACCCGACTCACCCACGATTGCGAGCGTCTCGCCGCGCGCGATGGTGAGGTCGACCCCATCGACCGCCTTCACCGTCTTTCGCTTCTGGAGCAAAGGAATCGCGCTGCCAATCGGAAAGTGCTTTTTTACACCGCGCAGCTCGAGCAGATTCGTGGATGTTCCGCTTGCAACGCGTTTCTCGCTCACTTCACGCCTCTTGCAATCTCATCAGCGCGGAAACATCGAACTGAGCGATCGCCGGTCCGCGGGGTCAGGTCAGGTACAGATGCGGCACACGCCTTAACTGCGAATCGGCAGCGCGGGTGGAAGCGGCAGCCACTTGGGAAGTTGGCGGGGGAGGGGACGGCGCCTTGAATGGTCGTGAGGCCTTTCCCGCGACGCGCATACGAGGGAATGGAGGCGATGAGGTCGAGCGCGTACGGGCTCGCCGGCCCACGAAGCACCTCTTTCGCGGGCCCCTCTTCAACGATCTGACCTGCGTACATGACTGCGATCCGATCAGCCGTTTCGGCAACAACGCCAAGGTCGTGCGTGATCAGCATGAGCGCCGTCCCGCGTTCGCGAGTCGTGCGACGGAGAAGATCCAGCACCTGGGCCTGAATCGTGACGTCAAGTGCGGTGGTCGGTTCGTCGGCGATGATCAGTTCTGGTTCACCGGCGAGCGCCATGGCGATCATGGCTCGCTGTCGCATGCCCCCAGAGAGTTGATGCGGGTACTGCTTGACGCGCTGCGGCGCTTGGGCGATCTCCACGAGTTCCAAGAACTCGATCGCCTTCTTGTTCGCCTCCCTCCAACCCGCGCGACCGTGAGCCACGAGCACCTCGGCGATCTGCTCTCCGATGGTAGTGACGGGGTTAAGTGCGGAGAGCGGCTCTTGGAAGATCATGGAGATGCCGCCGCCGCGAATCTTGCGCATGTACGACTCAGGCTTACCGAGGAGCTCCTCTCCACGAAAGAGAACAGAGCCTGTGACGATTGACTGATCCTTAACGAGCAGCCCGATCGTGGCGAGTGCAGAGACGCTCTTCCCTGAGCCCGACTCGCCAACGACCGCAAGGCACTCACCCTTTCCGATCGTGAATGAAACGTCCTGAACGACTTTGATCACGCCTGCAGCTGTCTTGAACGAGATGTTGAGGTCCTTGACCTCAACCGCTGGCGCGCCTGCTCCGCCGCTCATTTGCGGCCTCGTGGATCAAGAGCCGAGCGGAGGGTATCGCCGATCATGTTCACCGAAAGCGCGGTGAGCACGATGAAGAGTCCAGGGAAGCCGATCCACCACCAGTTCCCCTGCTGCAGGAATTTCGCCGACTCCGAGATGATGTTCCCCCAGGTTGGGACGGCTGGGTTGATACCGAAGCCCAGATAGCTGATGAAGGCCTCGCTGATGATCGCACCGCCGACAATGAATGGTGCCGAGACGACGAGCGGTCCGATCGCATTCGGCAGGATGTGACGCAACGCAATCCGGAGCGGGGGGACCCCCAACGCGCGCGCCGCTTCAACAAACTCCATCTCTCGAATCGCGAGCACTTGACCGCGCACCAAGCGCGCCAACCCCATCCATCCAAAGGCAACGAACACTAGGACAAGCGACCAGACGCCACCGCCCCCCTCGCCTTGAAAGATTCGGGCCAAGAAGAGGATGACAAAGAGTGACGGGATCATGAGGAAGACGTCGGCGAGGCGCATCAGGAAGGAGTCAATCTTCCCGCCGAGGAAGCCTGCAATCACCCCAACAAGTGTCCCAATGGTGATTGAACCGATCGCAGTCGCGAACCCGATGATCAACGACGTTCGTCCGCCGTTAGCAACGAGCGTCATCACGTCAAGTTGCAACATGCCCGTCTCACCAAATGGTCGGCCCCAAGCGGGCGGGCGCCCAACGAATCTGATCTCATCTGGTTGTGGCACCACGTAAAAGTCATATGGGAGGAGGAGCGAGCCAATGATGACGAACACGAAGATTGAGGCGAGGATGATGAGCCCCCCTGGGCCCATTCGAGTCTGCATGAAGCGCCGACGCGCCTGCTGCCACGGGCTTTCGGATACCGGGAGCTGCCCCTGCGTGATGGCGCTCATAGCCTCACCCGTGGGTCGAGGACCGCGTAGAGGAGGTCGGAGATGAGATTGCCGATCGCAACCGCGGCGGCCCCAATGGAGAGGATGCCCATGAGGAGCGGGTAATCGAGGTTACCGATCGCGATCAGCGTGAGTCGACCAATCCCTGGCCAGCTGAAGATTGTTTCGGTGATGAGCGCACCTGAGACGAGGAAGGGGAAGGCGAGACCAATGTTCGTCGCGAATGGGATGAGCCCCGTGCGCAGGATGTGGCGGCGATTGATGCGCAGGTTGCTCAGCCCCTTGGATCGCGCTGTGCGCACGTGCTCCATCCCCATAGACTCCATCACGCTTTGGCGCACGTAACGTGCGTCGCCAGCCACGCTGATGGTGACGAGCGTGGCCACGGGGAGGATCAAGTGGCTCGCCAAGTCGCCGATCGCAACACTTGGGTTTTGGGAGAAGTAGACCCAGTACGCGTCGCTGCCGAATGCTGGTGAGAGTCGTCCGTCCGTCATGCCACTGACTGGCGTCAGGCCAAGGGCCACGGAGAAGATTGAGATCAGCGCAAAGCCCAAGATGAATGTGGGGAACGCCGCGATCACATACGTGAAGACGCTGACCGTGTTGTCGAAGAGCCCGCCGTTTCTGAGCGCAGTGATCACTCCAAGGACAACAGCGAGCGAAAGCCAGAGCGCGGCGGATAGGCCGGCAAGGATTAGCGTGGGGAGGAGCGCTCCGCTAATGCGATCAATGACGGCGTTTCCGTTCTCGTAGCTGTAGCCGAAGTCCCCGTGCACGATGCCGGTGTCGACTCCTGAGACGAATGCGGGAAGGATGCTGGGAAAGCCGGTTGGGCCAATCAGCGCCTCGATCCCATCGGCGTCTCGGCGGCAGGCGCCCAGCCAGCGGCAGTACTGCACAGGAACCGGCTTGTCCAAGCCGAGCGCCTTGACGTACGCCTGTTGCTGCTGTGGTGTGAAGCGCGGGTTATTGGCGTATTTCTGTTCGGGGCCGCCTGGAGCGGCGAGGAGGAGCGCGTAGATGAAGACGGTGGTGCCGAGGAGGATGAGGAGGCTGGCGCCAATCCTGCGCAGTGCAAACTTGAGCATCGCCCCTCCTTTCCACACCTACACGTGTCTGCCGAATCCTAGCCGATCGACACGGCGGAGTTCGCTTTGGCGCGCGCAGCGAGGCACCACTTGAGGACGTGATGTGGGAAAAGAGAAGGGGCGGGACTCTCGTCCCGCCCCTTCTGTTCAATCACCCGATGGTGACGAATACCCGATCAGTTCGCGAGGGAGAGATCCCCTGCGTTCCAGAGCGGTCCGGCCTGCGTTGGGTTCTGGAGGAACCCGCCGACCTTGTCGCTCACGAGCTCGATTCCCATCCAGTAATAGAGAGGAATCTCCACCGTGGTTGCCGCCATAATCTCTTGGACCTTTGCTGCAGCGGTTGCGATCTCGCCAAGATCGATCGTGCCCTTGATGATGTCCAGCTGAGCATCAAGCGCCGGGTCGTTCACCTTCGCGTCGTTCTGACCGTCTGGCTCGAACTTGGTTGAGTGGTACACGCCGTAGAGCGAGACCGCCTCAATGCCCGAACTGTACGCGTGTAGTGCCACGTCGAAGTTGCCGCGGGAGAGGTTGCACGAGAGGTTCTCGTCCGACTCTGTCCACGGAGCGAAGATCGTGCCGCCACCGTTGTACACGGCCTTGATCCCGATCTTTGCAAGGTCACCCGCGACGTAGGCAATCGTCGACTTGCGCACTGGCTTCATCGTCGTGCAGAACTCAAGGATGGCTGAGACGCCGTCCTTCTCCACGATGCCGTCGCCATTGCTGTCGACCCAGCCTGCGTCGGTGAGGGTCTTCTTCGCAGCGGCCAGGTCAAACTTGACCGGGGCCTGCTCCTTGTAGAACCAGGCGAGTGGGGTGACGCTCGATGAAGCGATCACACCGGCTTCGTTGAGAATTCGGCTCCAGATCGCGTTCTTGTCTGTGGCTTGAGCAATCGCCTTGCGGATCGCCGGGTCAGAGACAGGGCAGCCACCACCACGCGTCGTCTTGAGCGGCTCGAGGATCGAGCAGTCATCCGGCGAGTGGTTCGGGCGGAAGAACTCGTAGGTGAAGACGCTCTGCGGGCGCTGCTGAGCGCCAAGGTCCTTGGTGCTCGCGAACGCGTTGCCGTCGAGGTCAGTCACGATATCCAGCTCGCCTGCGCGGAACTTCGCGATACAGGTGTCTGGGTCGCCGCAGACCACGTACTTGATGCGGTCGAGCTTTGCGCCCTCTCCGCTGTATGGGTTCTTCCACTTATCGTTGCGGACCATGACGGTCTCAACGCCTTCGGTGCGGCTCTCAAACTTGAATGCACCCGACGTTGGGACGTTCGGCAGATCCTCTGGTCGGAAGCCGGCGCCAAGCACCATGTCCGTTGCAGGGTTGCCCGAGTTGATGTCGTACTTCTCGAAGTAGTGCTTCGGCATGATGCCGACGCCGCCGTACACGCCCGAGTAGAGCTCGGAGTAGTGCAGTTTGATCGTCAAGTCATCAACGCACTCAACATCGGAGATTTCTGCAGCGCCGGTTGTCGAAAGGGGGTTCCCCTCCGTCATCACCCACTGGTGTGTGTACTCAGCATCTGCGCAGGTGATCGCAACGCCGTCTGACCAGACGAGCCCCTCTCGGAGCTTCCATGTCACGGTCATCGCATCGCCGTTCTCGCCTGGGAGAATAATCCCGCCGTTTTCAATCGTTGGGATCTCCGTTGCCATCCACGGCACGTACTTCGCCTCATTGCTGAGGGTGACGAGACCGTCCCACGTGGTCGCAAGCACGTTTGCCGACATCACGGTGGAGTAGTAGTAAGGATGCAAGCTATCAACATCTTGATAGTCGCCGACAAGCAACGTTCCGCCTGTACCGCCTTCACCAGGCTTGTACGAGCCGACGATGCTGGCGCCACCACCGCAGGCGCCCGCGATCATCGCTGCGCTTACGAAGAGTGCCGCCAGTGCGGACTTCTTTCGCATGTTTCCTCCTTCGATCGGCACCCGCATCCGAGTGCCGCCTCTCATGAAGCGCGATCTGCGCTTGGGCGTAGGGTATCCGATCGGTGGGGCGCCACGGAGCGTGCGGTGCGAAAGTGAAGACGGTGAGCGGCTGCGGCGACCCCTTCGGCGCGGTCGCCTACGGCTGGAGGCGGCGGATCTCCCAGCCCCCAGCGTGCGGGAGGTACTCGAAGCGGTCGTGCAGGCGATTCGGGCGCCCCTGCCAGAACTCCCAGCGGTCAGGGGTGAGCAGGTAGCCGCCCCAGAAGTCGGGGAGCGGAACAGGGGCGTCCCCCGGGTGGGCGGCCGCCTCGGCGGTGAGGACCGCCTCGAGGTCGGCGCGCGTGGCGATCGGTTCGCCTTGACGGCTGGCACGGGCGCCAAGCTGGCTCTCGCGTGGGCGGCTGGCGAAATACTCGGCCGACTCGGCAGCGGTGAGGCGTCGCACTGGCCCCGAGCAGCGCACCTGCCGCTCGAGCCCCGGCCACCAGGTGCTGATCGCGGCGCGCGGGTTCGCGGCGAGGTCGCGACCCTTGCGACTCTCGTGATTCGTATAGAAGCGAACGCCGTCGGGGCCGATGCCGCGGATGAGCACCATGCGAACGCTCGGCGCGCCGCCCGCATCGGCGGTGGCGAGCGCGGCGGCGAGCGGTTCGGGGAGGTTTGCGGCGATCGCCGCGTCGACCCAACGTTGAAGTTGTGTGGACGGATCAGGGTGCAGGTCGCTCTCGTTCAGTTCGCCCTGCGAATAGTTGGAGCGGCCGCCGAGCGGCGGGTTCTTCTCAGTCACGATAGGTGAGGAGAGGCCACGGTCAGGCGAGACCCTCCGGAGATTCGAGTCGCGCCTTCAGGTCGCCGAGAAACGTTGCAACAAGCGCGCCATCAACGGCGCGGTGGTCGGCGGAGAGTGTGGCGGTGAGCATCTGCCGCGCGACCACGGCGCCGTCACGCACTACGGCGCGCTGCTCGCTACGACCGGTTGCGAGGATGGCAACCTGTGGCGGGGTCACGATGGCAGTGAACTGCGTCACTGGGAAACCGCCGAGATTGCTTAACGTGAACGTTGCGTCGGAGAACTCTGCTGGCTTCAGCTTGTTCGCTTTGGTACGCGTCACTAGGTCGCGTAGCTCCGACGAGATCGTGGCGAGGTCCTTGGCGGCGCAATCAAGGAGTGCAGGGGCGATCAGACCGTCGGGGATTGCGATTGCGATGCCGATGTTGATCTGGTCAACGCGCTCAAGTGCCTCGCCGCTCCAAACTGCATTGAGTGCGGGCGCGGCGGCGAGAGATTGTGCAAGTGCGCGGACGAGCCACGCAGTGATGGTGACGCGGTCGTCGCCGCTCTTCCCTTCATTCAGTCTGTTGTTGGCAGCGGTTACCGCCTCCATGTCGATGTCTGTTGAGATATAGAAGTGTGGTGCCTTTGCCTTGGATTCCACCATGCGGCGGCTGATCGCCGCGCGCATCGGCGTGAAGGTGACTGGCGTGCGGCCGGGCTTCTCCACCTACTTGCCGTCTTCGATGAAGGCGATCACCGTGCCAACCGCCACTTCAGAACCGGCGGGGTGCACGATTTCAACGAGCGTTCCAGCGGCAGGGGACTCAAACTCAACGGTTGCCTTCTCGGTCTCCAGCTCGCCGATCGGCTGACCCTCGGTGACGGTGTCACCAACCTTGGCAGTCCAGTTGCCGATCTTCCCTACTTCGTTGTCGTAGCCGAGTCGCGGCATCTCTACTGGTACGCGCATCGTGCCCCCTCCTCGTTCCCTGCTTCGCTTATGCCTGCCGCCTGGGGCAGCGCCGCGGTGCGGCTTCGCCCCCAGTGTAGCCCTGCCCGCTGGCTGGGGCCGTGCCGCCTCAGCAGCGCCGCTTTAGGTATGTCCGTGCGTTAGCGCTGAGATTCGAGTGCAGGTTCAGTTGCGATCTCATCGCCGTGGTGCAAACGAGTCGCGGAATCCCAGCCATCGCCCACGTCGGCGGTGGCGGCGGCAACGAGGCGGAACGCACCTGTCACGAGGAAGATCACCACATAGGTTGGGTACGCGATGGGGAAGACGGCGAGCACGCCAACACCGACGGCCTGGCCGGTCGCGAGACAGGCGGCGTTGACGGCACCGAAGGTTGACTGTGCGCGCACCACCTCGCCAGGCTCCGCAAGACGGAGGAGTCGCTCTTGTGCGGAGAGCATTCCGGCAGCGAACCCGATGGTGACAACGACCATCACGATGATCAAGATGATCGGCGCAAACGGATTCCATGGTCCGGCGAGCGCCGACGATGCCATCCCCACACCACGAACGATCAGCGATGCTCGATAGAGGCGGCTCGCGGAACCGCGCTCAAGCCAATTCCCAATGACGAGTGCGCCGATCAGCGCAGCCGCCGAGCCGACCGCTGAGAGGAGGATGGCGTATGCCGCTGACTGATTCAACACAACGATTGCGTAGATGGAGAGATACGGGGCGAAGCCTGCGCCGAGCGCGGAGATGGCGTTGGTGCGGATGAAGCGTCGAACCGGCGTGGAGAGTGCGCCGCCACGTGTTGAACGCTCAGGGGCCAGCGCGCCCGGTCGCGGTAGCTTGCGCAGGGCGCGGATGAAGGCGAGACTCGCCACGAGCGCGCTAATGAACGCTGGAGCGTAGATCATCACCCCCCAGTCGGCTTCGCCGACGCGAACCATGAGCGCAACAGGGAGAAGGAGCACCGACCCGAGGCCGAATTGAATGGCGAGTGCGCGCGGCGCCACGAAGCGCCGCTCGCGTTCAGGGAGGATGCGGCCGAACCAGGTCTGGACGTTTGCTCCCGCGAGTGCCTGTGCGGTTGCACCAACGCCGAAGCCGATTGCAATCAGCAAGATTCCGCCGATCGCACTGAGGAGCCCCACCCAGATCAGGGCGACAACCGCGATGTAGAGAAGTGGTCGCATGAGGCCAATGGCGGCGATCACAATGGTGAGGCCGCGAAGGTCGCCACGATTGCGACGCAAGATCGCGGGGACGAACGCCTGCAGGACGCCGCCGAGAAACGGGAAGAGACCGATCAGCGTGGCGAGCGCGGGGGATGCGCCGAGCGTGGTGACGAGCGGGATGGCAAGGCCGTCTCCGGCGAGCGCCACGGCGATTGCGTCGGAGACGGCGAGCGTGCCGAATGCGGCGTAGCGCCCGGTGAGAAAGCGGCGCCAATCCGCGGCGGCGCCGCTCACTCGGGCTTGGCGGCGGCGCTGCTCGCGCGGACCTGCTCTTCGATTCGGTCAACCTCGGCTGAAATCGCGGCTCGCAGCGCATCAAGTTCGTCGCGCGCCTTCTCGGTTGCGGTATCCACCGCCGTCAGCGTCTTCTTGATCTCCTTGACGGAGTCGAGCCGTGTGCGCAGCGCATCGATCGCCTCGCGCGCAGCGGAGAGATCGGCGCCGCTCCCTTCCGCCTTCATGCGGATGAGCGCAACCATTCGCGCCAGGCGGTAACTCGCCTCAAGGATTGCAAGGTCTGGAGACTCTGGGTCTACCACACAGAAGACGCCGTTTCGCGTGATCTGGAAAGGGGCGTATCCCGACGGGGCCGCTGCCTCGCTGAAGACCATCAGCGCCACTTCTGCCTTTCGGTTCTCTCGCGCCTCCACGAGCTCCTTCTCGATCGCTGGTCCCGTCATGCTCTTGTCTTTCACCTCGACCACGATACGGAGCACGGCCGCGGAAGCATCCTTTGCGTTGACGGTGATCACCGCATCGCCTTTCTTAGAATCCGTGACGGCACCAGTCACGCCGCCCGTCCCCTCGATGTCGTCGTTCGTTGCGCGCAACAGCTCGGTGTACTCGGCAATGATGCGCGACTCGAAGTCGGCCCCCTTCGCCGTCCCCTTCTTACGTTCGCCCTTCGCCGCCTTCTGCGACGCATCGAGCTCCACGATCTTGAGCAGCACATCGTCAAAGCGCTTTGCGATCTCCGCGCGGAAACTGCTGAGCGGCGACGCTTCGCGTGTAGGGTCCAGTAGGTGGGCGAGCTTACTCGCATCGCCGTCGAAGTAGGTGCCGAGGATCGTGTTCAGTTTTCCGATCGCCGAGTCGCGGCGATTCTCGTCGAAGAGATCCTTGGTGAACTGCGCGAGCTGCCCCTTGTCGCCAATGAATCGTTCGAGCGTGGCTGGCATCACGCCCCCTTCGGAGGCGAAATTCTTCCTCAGGATCTCCTCCACCTCCGCGGTCGCCTTCTTGTTGGATTCGGCGGTGTCCGTCAGGAACTTGTCGAATGCGCGGCGGACATGATCGACGTCGATGGAGCCACTGGCGCTTTGCAGCGCCATCAGGCCCACGCGAAGTGCTCGCTCAACAGTCTCTGGTCGCTCTTCAGGCGAGCGGCTCTCGAGGTAGCCGGCGAGTGCCCGATCAACAATCTCGAGCGAGGCGACGCGAATGCGATCGCCGACGATGTCGACCTGCGCCGGCTTGTTCGCCGCGCTGATCGGAACGATCTCTGGTGCGCGCTCACTCCCCATGGTTATCGCCTCTCAGACGCACGGTCAGGCGACTCACGGCTACCGGAGGGCGATCGTGCCACAGGCGTCGCAGAGTGCGACGAGCCCGCGGCGGTCACGGGCGTAGCCCGCGGTGTGCATGATGCCTGGGCAGCCGACGCTGCGGCAGCGCCACGCCCACGATTCGTCTCCGGCAGCGCCGTCGTAGGGGAGTGCCTCGGCGGCGAGCCGCTCGGCGAGACCGTCGCGTGAAGCGAGCGTTGAGGCGATCGCAGTCGCGCGCGCCGACTCGCCCTCTCGCTTGTAGGGGTAACTCTGGGCAACGTTGCTCGGCATGCGGCGAGTATACCGAGCCGCTATCGTGAAGCGGATGACTGGATCGATGCGCGCACTCCTCCTCGGGACCCTCGTTCTTCGGACCGCCACGGGAACCACAGGCGCCCTCCTCGTCTTCTGGACCGCCTTCCTTCGAGATGGAGGCACCATCACCGTCACAACTGCGGACGTCGCGGCGATCTCACTTGCCTTCTATGCGACCGAACTCGCGGGCTCTCCCGTCTTCGGGATCATGGCGGATCACATCGGAAGAAAGCCGGTGATGCTCCTTGGGCCGTTCTTCGGACTAGTCGCCGTGTTGATGACGCCATTCGCGTTGACGATCCCGCTACTGATCGCCACGCGTCTCCTCGAGGGCGCATCGACCGCTGCGAGCGTCCCATCCATCCTCTCGTATGTCGCGGCAAGTACCAGCCACGACGAGAAGTTACGCGGTCGCGTGGTGACCCTCTTCGAGATCGCCACCCTGGGTGGACTCCTCGTGGCGGGGACGGCACTCGCCGGTCCGCTCTGGGAGATCTTCGGCGCGAATTCGTTCTTCATCAATGGTGCGATCTATATGGTGGCGTTGGCGCTCTTCGCCTACGGGGTGAAGGATCAGCACTCGCGCCCCGCACACGCCGCGGAGAACCGATTCAAGCGGTACGCCCAGCTCTTCAGCCAGCGCGGCATCCTCCTATTTGTTCCAACGTGGGTGGCCATCAACGCGATCATCGGCGTCTGGGTGCCGCAGGGGCTATATCTGCTCACCGGAAGGTCAGGCGTCCCATCGGAGGGCCAGTTCCTGCTCTCTGGATTCTCCCCGACGCTGATCACGAGTGCGCTCGCGGCGCTGGCACTTGTTGGTGGCCTCGGACTGCTGTTCTGGGGGAATTCGTTCGCCAAGTATCGGCGCACCACGGTCCTCCTGGCCGGAGTGATCGCCTTCTTCGTGGCCATGGGATCCGTCTGGCTGCTCAACCGCATGACGGGGAGTGAGCTGCTCCTTATTGCCGCACTCCTTCTCATCCTCTCCGTCTCCATGTTCTTCCTGGCGGGGGCAACCCCCGCCGCACTCGGCTTCCTTGCCGATGTCTCGGAGCGCTATCAGGCCGATCGAAGTGCGGTGATGGGCCTCTACTCGATCTTCCTAGGGCTCGGCCAGGTGATCGGCACATGGGTCGCTGGGCAGGTCGCAAACGTTGCGGGTGTCGATGGGCTCGTCTACTCCACGCTCGGCTTCCTCGTGATCGCGGGAGGCGCACTTCTCGTCCTCCGTCGTGTCGAGCACGAGATCCTTCCTCACCTCAGCGTGTCCCACCGCGCTGCACATAACGTCCTCTCGAATCCGCCGAGATAGACCTCCGCAACGCCCCCTCCCGCCGATAGACTGGAGTGGCCAGCGGAGTCCCCTGGCCTTATGGAGGAAACAGCATGCCGGCAAAGGTTGCGATCGTTACCGACAGCGCGTCCGACATTCCGCCACAGCTCGCTGCCGAGTTGGGGATCATCGTCGTTCCAGTGATCGTCTCCTTCAATGAGGAGAGCTTCAAGGTGGGCGAAGAGATCTCCATGGATGAGTTCTGGAAGCGCCTGACAGCGCCAGGAGCCCCATTCCCAAAGACCGCGGCGCCGTCCGCTGCCGCCTTCACCGCCGCCTACGACAAGGCGTTCGCGAGTGGGGCAACGGACATCGTCTCAGTTCACGTCGCCTCAAAGCTCTCGGCCACGTATCGGAGTGCGGAGATGGCAGCCACAGCACACCCGCAGAGTAAGAAGATCCACCTGGTGGATACCGCAACTGCGTCGGCAGCTGAGGGCCTCTTGGTGAAGCGAGCCCATCGTGCTGCGGCGGCGGGCAAGAGTGCAACCGAGATCGTGACAGATCTTCAAGGGGCAATCCCGCGCACACATGTGATCTTCTTCCTCGACACGCTTGACTACCTGAAGGCGGGTGGGCGGATCAGCCCGGCACGCGCCGCAATCGGCGGACTACTCTCGGTGAAGCCGATCATCGACATTGTTGATGGCGAGGTGATCACGCTGGATCGTCCGCGAACCTCTGCGAAGGCCCGCGAACGTTTCATGCAGATTGTTGGCGAATCGCCAATCGAGGAACTTACGATCTTGCACTCAGAGGCGCCAGATGTTGAAGAGTTCCGCGCCGAGCTCGTCACTCGATACCCTGCGATCGGCGCACTAAAGCCGGGGATCGTTCGCGCTGGCGCAGCGATTGGACCGCACACCGGCCCGAAGGGTCTCGGCGTTGCACTGATCCGCGCCTCGTAGGCCTCGCACGAACGACGCAGCGCCGACGAGCGGGCGACGAGTTTCTGGGGCGCGTTGTAGCCTGAGCGCGTCACGCCCCTGGGCGGCCGACTGCGTCCTCTCGCCGCAGCGGAACTGAGCATGAGGTGATCGAGGATGAGCCAGAAGAGCGCCTGGGCGGTTGCCCAACAGCAGTTTGATCTCGCCGCCAAGCGACTGAACCTTGACCCAGGGATCGCCGCCGTGCTGCGCGAGCCGCGCCGACAGTTGACCGTGCACTTCCCAGTGCGCATGGATGATGGCACCACGCGCGTCTTTGAGGGTCACCGCGTCCAGCACAACCTCGGTCGCGGTCCCGCGAAGGGGGGCATTCGATTCCATCAAGACGTGAACGTGGATGAAGTGAAGGCGCTCGCCATGTGGATGTCGTGGAAGTGTGCCGTAATGGATCTTCCATACGGTGGTGGCAAGGGTGGTGTGACCGTTGACCCAAAGCAGCTCTCGGTGGGTGAGATTGAGCGCTTGACGCGCCGCTTCACCACGGAGATCGCAGTGATCATTGGGCCGGAGTCAGACATTCCTGCGCCTGACGTCAACACGAACAGCCAGACGATGGCCTGGATGATGGATACCTACTCGATGAACGCGGGACACACGGTTCCAGGCGTTGTAACCGGTAAGCCAATTGCACTCGGCGGCTCAAAGGGTCGGAACGAGGCGACAGCACGCGGTGCGGTGATCTGTGTTCGCGAGGCTGCGTCAAAGATTGGACTGAACCTGAAGGGGGCGACCGTCGTGGTACAGGGGTACGGCAACGCGGGGTCCATTGCCGCGAAGTTGATTGCGGACCTCGGCGCAAAAGTGATCGCCGTGTCCGATAGCAGCGGCGGAATCCATAACCCGTCGGGGCTCGACCTTGCCGCGGTGGACGCACATAAGAAGAAGACGGGGAGCGTGGTTGGACTTGCAGGCGCAACCCCCGTCTCCAACCAGGCGATCCTTGAGATCCCGTGTGACGTGCTGATTCCGGCGGCGCTCGAGAATCAGATCACCGCAGAGAATGCGGCGAAGATCAAGACAAAGATCGTCGCCGAGGCGGCAAACGGACCGACGACGCCAGAGGCGGATGAGATCCTCTTCGCGAACGGCGCGATGGTGATCCCAGACATCCTCTGCAACGCTGGCGGCGTGACGGTGAGCTACTTCGAGTGGGTGCAAGACTTGAATCGCGACTTCTGGGAAGAGGAGGAGGTCAACCTTCGCCTCGAGAAGAAGATGGTGCGCGCATTCAATGAGGTGTACGACATGGCGCAAGAGCAGAAGAGCCATCTGCGCACAGGGGCCTATCTCCTCTCCGTGAAGCGCGTTGCCGACGCGATGAGCGTCCGCGGCATCTACCCATAGGCGGCGGTCGCCTCGCGCGGGTCTCGGTACGAGGCTGCGCGGCGCGGCGCGCTACGATGCAGCGATGACGGGCCTAGATCACGAAGAGCGCTTCCTCTTTCGCGAGGAGATCCTCGCGCTCGCTGGAGCGCTCAGCGACCCAACGGCGCTGGACAACGTCGAGGACCTCCTCGTTGACCTGATCACCTCCAGTCACTTTGACGCCGAGGTGGTGACGCTCGAGCGCTCGCTACAGGCGATGCTCGGACAGCGCGCCGGGGCGACGCTCGTCAACGCACTCACGGCGGCGCCCGAGGCATTCAGCGAAGTCCATGATCTGCGCCTGCAGCCAGAGGTGCTCGAGCGGCTCACAAGCTGGCGGGCGCGATTCGGCCTCGCGATTGATAACGCTTTGAGCTTCCTCTCCAACCCGGACGGCATCCAGGGTCACAACTTCACGACACAGGTCGCGCACGGTGACGATCGGCGCGCGCTACAGGGGCGACTCACCTTTGTGCGCTACAGCAACGAGTCTGAGTTCTTCATTGCCGATGCCAGTGTCTTTCTCTCAGTTGCTGCAGATGTGCTCGACAAGCTCGGCACGCACATCACGCGAGAAGACGTTGAGCCAGAAGTGGTCGCGCGACTCGCCGACGCGGTGAAGCTGATCGAGCGGCGCACGGCGCCACGCGGCGAAGGGTAGCGCGCATGGCCGACGGCGCTCGGCAGATCTTTCTCGCCGCAACCGGACAGAATCGCGGCAAGACCACCGCCTCGCTCGGGCTCTTCGCCGCCTTTTCGGAGCGCGGCCTGAAGACCGCGTTCATGAAGCCGGTTGGGCAGCGCTGGATCATGCTCAATGGCGCGCCT
Source organism: Candidatus Limnocylindrus sp. (assembly GCA_046081085.1). Classification (GTDB taxonomy): domain Bacteria; phylum Chloroflexota; class Limnocylindria; order Limnocylindrales; family Limnocylindraceae; genus Limnocylindrus. The sequence continues at coordinate 92 of JBJTVF010000065.1, read as the reverse complement.
GCCGACGAAGATGCGGCGTTGATGCGCGAGGTCTTCAACCTTCCCGATCCGACGCACCTCCTCTCACCCGTGCAGATCCCGCGCGGCTTCAC
>JBJTVF010000064.1:0-24663 GCA_046081085.1 Candidatus Limnocylindrus sp. | reverse complement strand
ATGGCGAGCAGAGCAATATGGATATGTCTCATTATTCCAGTTTGGCACACTTCTTGCCCCAAGTAATGCCCCGACCACCACGCTCTCAAAATCGCCATACACTCGTGCAGTTGTGCCAACTCAATGGCACGCCGCAGATTTAATCATGACATGTACCGCCAAGAGCAGTCTCTACTGAGCTACTCCCGCGCGCGACCCTCCGATGCTAGCAGGGGCTGGGCGCCGCGCAGGGCGCGGAGGCGATTGATGCGGTCGGACAGGGGAGGGTGCGTGGCCATGAAGCCCGCCGCGCGTGACTCGAAGTGCTTCACCGGATTCACGATGTAGAAGTGTGCCGTGGCCTTGGTGGCAACCTCCAGCACCTCCCGGTCGCCACCGAGCTTCGTCAACGCGCGCTCCAGACCCTGCGGATTGCGGGTCAGCTCAACCCCCGACGCGTCGGCAAGATACTCACGCTGTCGCGAGACCGCGAGTTGCACCAAGCGCGCGGCGATCGGCGCGAGGATTGCAAGGAGGATCGTCAGGAAGAAGACGATGATCTGGATTCCGCCCCCGCCGCCACGATCATCGTCTCGTCGGCGGCCACCGCCACCGAACATCGCAAAGCGAAGGAGCATGTCGCTGAGCAGGGCGAGCGAGCCGACGAGCGCAGCGACGAGCAGGCCATAGCGAATGTCAAAGTTGCGCACGTGCGAGAGCTCGTGCGCGATAACGCCGCTCATCTCCTCGCGGTCGAGTTTTGCCATTAGTCCCCGAGTCACGGCGATGCTCGCGTGCTTCGGATCGCGTCCCGTAGCAAACGCATTCAGCGCTGTGTCGTCAATGACGTAGATCTTCGGCTTCGGGATGTTCGCCGCAATGGAGAGTTCGGCGGTGATGTTGGCAAGCTGCAACTCCTCAGCGCCGGCGCTTGGGTTGAGTGGTTTCGCGCCGGCCGCGGCCAAGACGGCGCGATCGCCACCGAACCACGCGCCTAGGGTCAAGAAGAAGCCGAGCCCGAAGGCGAACAGCGAATATGGAAGCGCTCCCTCGATGCCGCCGGTGAACGCCACGCCGGCTGCCGTTGCCAGCGCGGCGAAGATGCCGATGACGAGCAGGACAAGGAGCGCAGACTTGCGCCGGTTTGCCGCCGCGAGGTCATAGAAGGTTGCCATTGCGCTCCCCTACGCCGACGCGCTCAGGAGAGGCTGACCTTCGGGACGGCCTCCTCGGAGTCCGGCGCATCGAAGAAGTCGCGCTTCGCGAAGCCGAGGGCACCGGCGAAGAGGAGGCCAGGGAAGGTCTGCACGGAGTTGTTATAGGAAAGCACCGACGCGTTGTAGTGCTGGCGACTGAAGCCGATCTGGTTCTCCGTTGAGGTGAGCTGCTCCTGTAGCTGAATCACGTTCTCATTCGACTTCAGCGTGGGGTATGCCTCCACATTGGCGAAGAGGGTGCGCAACGAGCTGGTGAGCATGTTCTCCGCCTTTGCCTGTGCCGCGGTGTTTCCGGTTGCACCGGCGTTCACGGCGGCGGCGCGCGCGGCGGTCACACTCTCGAGGACGCCCTTCTCAAAGCCCATCTGCCCCTTCACCGCCTCAACAAGGTTAGGGATCAGGTCATAGCGTCGCTTCAACTGCACCTGAATCTGACCGAGCGCTTCATCCACACGGTTTCGCGCATTAACAAGACCGTTGTAAGCAGAAATCACTAGCAGTAGAAGAGCTCCAACAATGGCGATAGGGAGAGCCAGTTCCACGAGTCCTCCTTGAGATGATTATTGGCGCATCAACTCGTGCGCTGTCCACATTCTACCGTGTGCACCTTTACACGCAGTGTTAAGGATCCCGCACAAATCTGCTTCGTTTGACGACCCCCCAGGGGGGAGGCGTAGGCTTGGGTGAGTTACTGGGTTGAGGCCTCAGCGGTCTCCCCTGGTGCAGGTGCAGCCCGGCAAACTGGGCCCCTGCGGGAAAGGTCTGGACGTCTATGAACGTTTTGTTGGTTGGTACCGGCACGGTCGGAGAGGCAATCGCCCACCTCGTCAAAGGGCGCAAATGGCTCGGCAAGATGACCCTCGCCGACCATTCCCTCGATCGGGCGCGCACCGTGGCAGACGCCGTGGGTGCTGGATATGACGTGGCGCAGGTTGACGCGGGGAACGCGAAACAACTCAAGGAGCTGATCGTCGCTTCAAAGGCGGACCTCGTGCTCAACGCCGTGGATCCGCGCTTCGTGCCTGCGATCTTTGATGCGGCGCTCGAGGCTGGGGTGCACTACTTGGATATGGCCACGAGCCTCTCGGTACCAGACAAGCAGAACCCGTACACCGTGCCCGGCGAGATGCTCGGCGACTACCAGGTGGCGAAGAACGGACTCTGGGAGGCGAAGGGGAAGGTCGCGCTGATCGGCATGGGGATGGACCCAGGCCTCTCCAACATCTTCGCCGCGTACGCAAAGAAGTGGACGTTTGATGACGTAGACGCCGTCCATATCCGCGACGGCGGCGACTTGCGCATCGAGGGCTACCCCTTTGCAACCGTCTTCAGCCTCTGGACGGTGATTGAGGAGTGCTTGAATCCACCGATCGTCTGGCGCAACGGCAAGGTGGAGGTGCGCGCACCATTCAGCGAACCCGAGGACTTCGTCTTCCCTGAAGGGGTGGGCCCCGTGATGTGCGTCAACGTAGAGCACGAGGAGGTGGTGCAGCTGCCGCGCACGATGAAGGCAGATCTGATCACTTTCAAGTACGCGCTCGGCGCCGACTTTATTGAGACGCTGCAGCTCCTGCACCGCCTCGGCCTCGACGGGAAGGAGCCGATCAACGTCAAGGGGACGAAGGTTGCGCCGCGCGACGTAATCGGCGCACTTTCGCCAGATCCCGCAACGCTCGGCAAGAACATGGTGGGACGCGCCATCGTTGGTGCGCTCGTCAGCGGAACCAAGGATGGTCGACCGCGCGAAACCTTCCACTACCAGGTGTGCGATGCAGCAGAGACGATGGGTCGATACAACCTTCAACCGGTTGCATGGCAGACCGGAGTCATGCCAATCATGGCGATGGAGTTGATTGCCGAAGGTGTCTGGGATGGCGCGGGCGTCAAGTCGCCAGACGCGTTCGATCCAGATCCGTTCCTTGACATCTGTGAGGACTATGACGTGACGGTGAAGCTTGAGCATCGCCTCCCCGGCCGCTCGATCCTGCCGCCGACAGCGCAGCCGCCAACGGGTGCGCAGTCAGTCACCGTCAAGGGTTCGTCAAGCCCAACGGACGTGGCCTACTCGGCCGCAGCAACCGCGGCGCTCTCGGCGCCCGGCGCCGAGCCAGAGGGAGACGGACGACCCGCTCGACCTCCGCGCTGACGCGCAGGTAGCCTGACTCGCGTTTAGTCTGACGCGCGTTTACTCGTTCGCGCCCATCAGCCGCTCAAGGAGTGGAATCGGTGGCGTGCCGTGTTGCAGCATCGCACGCAAGTGCGCGGGGCGACTGAACCCGGCGGTTGCGGGGCGGCTTCCCGGAAGGCCCGTGTTTCCTACTGACACGTCACTCGCTGCGGCGCGCGCACGATCTTCGAGCTCCCAGCAACCGACTGAACCAATGAAGTACGTGGGCAGTTGCGTTGCGGTGAGCCGAGCGCGGAGGTATTTCGCCTTCGCCTCCGACTCCTCCTGCCATGACTCCCCCACCATTAGGTTGATCGCCCAGGCTTCGTCGCGTCCTTCCGCATGGATGCCAATGTCAAGCAGTGCATTTGCCACGCAACGGAGATAGAACTTCCAGTGGACCAGCTCGAGCGCCTTATCGCCGTCGCCGAACCCCTCGTCGAGCATCACCTGCGTCACATAGACAGCCCAACCCTCCGCGAAGACGCCTGAGCCGAAGGCGGCGCGAAGCGGGCGGTCGGTCTCGTTCGCCGCGGCAAGCTGCAGGTAGTGACCTGGGATCGCCTCGTGGATCGCAAGCAGAGCAAGCATCCGATCGTTATCTTCGCGCAGCATGGACTCGACCTGCGCTGGTGTGGCGTCATCTGACGGAGGGGTCACACAGAAGAAGCTCATCTCACCCTTATCCAGCGGCCCTGGTGAGTCGAGGAACGCCCCGCCGTACGCGCGCATGAAGCGCGGTGTCCAGGTGATCTGTAGCGGCTCTTTGGGAAGGTCGATCAGCCCCGTGCGCTTGACGAACGCCTCACACCGCGCCGTCTCCTCACGGCAGCGATCGAGCAGGTCCGCCGCGGCACAGTGTTCACCACCGATCGCATGGAGAACTCGAGCGACAAGATCATGGGGCGTATCAGAAAGGTGTGCCGCTTGATTGCCAATCCATTGCGGTGCGATCTCGCGCGCAATGCTGATCATTCGCTCGCGTACCGCGCTGAACTCCGCTGTTGCGGCGGCAGCAACCGCGGCGCGGTCATGCGAACCGAACAGCGTGTGTCGAAGCGCACGATCGTATCGAGCGGCACCGTACCGTCCCTCTCCCTCACTCCGCGGCAACACCTCACCCCTCAGCCGTTGGACAAACTGCACTGCTGCCGTACGCGCCACGTCCGCGGCAGCCCGCAACTCTTCGCCGTACGTCTCAACCCCCATCTCAGCAAGTTCGGCAATCCCTTCGGCCTGCGCGATCGCAGTCTCGGCGTGCAGCCGGCTGATCGGACGTGCCGGCAGCATCAGCTCCCCGCTCGGCGCGGGGGCACCGCGATACCGTGGCGCTCCGTCGTCTGCGGAGACGCTCATTGCAGGCACACCAACGAGGGCGTCCACCGCCTCGTTCAGCAACTTGGGAAGCCCGTTCAGGCGTGCGGCAAGATCACGTGCGCGTTGCTCGCGACTTCCAAACGTGCGCGCGATTAGCGGGAAGAGTCCGCTACCAACGGTCGCCACGATGTTCAGCGGGTCCCAGGCTGTCGTGCGAATCTCAGTACGCTCGAACCGAATCCCCGCCAGAGTGGCGAGCGCCAGGTCGCGATCGGCGCGATCGTCGTTGTCGAGCCCATCATCTGGGATACGCCGCAGGCGCGCAGTCTCTTCATCCACCCACGCGAGTACTCGCGCATCCGCTGCCGCGCCGAATTCGTCCCACTTCCCGTCATGATCGTGAATCCCAGTAGCCGTTGCGGCAACGGGGTGCAAGGCGGCGAAGCGAGCGAGAAGCCCTGTTGCGTCGAGCCGATCAGAGTTCATCGCGGCAGGGTACCATCAGCCCATGGGTGCACAAGACACAACCGACGCCTTCTTTGAGCTACTGAACGCGGACAGCCGCGACGAAGCGCTCAAACTCATGGAGGAGCGTGTGGAGATGCGCATCCATGTTGGCGAAGGGGTGCAGATGCTCAAAGGCCTTGAGCGCGTTGGCGGCTGGTTCCTTCGCGCAGATAAGGGCTTGCGAATGATCCCGGGCGAGATCAAAGACACGGGTCATCAGGTGGAGTGCGACATCCTTGTGGTCCGACCTGGCGCAAAGAGCCACAAGCTCGACGCCACGATCAAGGTTGAAGCAGGGAAGATCACCTCAATCAATCTCTCCCCCGCAAAGGGGTAGCGCCAGCGTTCTCAGACGGCGACCCTGCTACGGCGAGGGGGTCGGCGAGATCTCCACGTTCGGGAGAACGTTCGGAATCAGGAGTTGCTCTCCAATCTTTAGGTTGTCTGGATTCCCAACCTGAGGGTTGGCACCCAAGATCACCTCAATGCTCACCTTGTACTCCTGGCTGATCGCATAGAGGGTGTCTCCGCGCTTCACGACGTGGATCACAGGCTCGGGAGTCGGAGTCGGCGTAGGCGAAGCGCTCTCCACCGGCGTGGCGGTTGCACTTGGAGAGGCATCTTGGCCAACCCCGCTCAACAGGGATTCAGACCAATTCACGATGGAGGGCGTTGCGAAGAGGAACACGCCAATCAACACCACAAAGGCAGCGAAACTGCGCAGGCTGCTAAGCGCGCGCGGAAGGCGAATCAACGCCTTTGGCAACTCGTCCTCCACGCTCCTCCGACGATGCAGTGGGAGGACACGCGCACGTTCATCATCCGCCTCCACGCCACTGGGAGCGGCGAGACCCGCCGTTGACCAGATCGTGCCATCTTCCACGTTTTGCTCCACATCGCCATCAGAACCTCGCGAGACTGCCGCGAGTTCCTCCGTGGAGAGCGGTGCCGCTGCTGCGAGTGGCTGGGCCGCCTCGCGTGCCGCCCACGCCACAAAGGCGGGACACGAGGTGAACGTGGCGCTGAGGCAGTTGCTCCCCTGATGTTCTAGTTCGATCGGTTGCGCGGGGCGCTCAGCGAAGCATGCATGCGTGATGTGTGGGATGGGGAGTCGCTTGCTGGAATCGGTCGCAAGTGCAAGGAACGGACAAACCTGTGCGCTGCTCATGCCGCCGATGTTATCCCTTCACGTACCCCCTCACGCCAGACGCGCTCCATCCGATCCGCAAGTGCGTCACTCCAGGCTGCAGCAAGCATCAGCTCCTCACGAGAGCCTGGCGCCGGAGGTGTGGCCCCTATGTCCAAGACGCTCACGTCAGGAAGTCCAATCACTTCAATGCGTGGCAGTCCAATGCGGCGATTGTGAAAGCGGAAGACGATTGGCACCACGGGGACGCCCGTGCGAATCCCAATGACGGCGGCGCCCGGACGAAACTCTGCGAATCGATCCGTGGGACCACTGGTGCCGCCCTCCGGCATCACGCCATAGTGCGCGCCAGCGGCAAAGACCGCGTTTGCGGCAGCGAGGTGTGTCTCAATGCCACTCGTACCCCTCCAGACCGGGAGGAGTCCGCCGAGCCTGCGCAGGATTCCCGCGCGGACCCGCCCTCGACCAACAATGAACGGCCCGAGCCCGAGCCACCAGATGCGCGGTTGTGCTGGCGCGGCAATGCCCAAGGCGAAGGCTTCGTAGTAACGACGGTGCGGTGCACCGACGAGAATACGTGGCCCAGAGTGCTCGAGGCGATCGAGCCCATATCCGCGCACGCGCAGGCCAAAGACCCAACCGACTGACCGCATCGAGAAGCGCAGCAGCCGGTAGGCAGAACTCGCCTTCGCCCACGGCGCTCTTCCGAGCCAGGCGACTCCTTCCCCGCAGGCGGGCGGGGTGAGGGCATCGCGGCTGTAGCTGCTGTAAGCACGAACCTTCCGCTCATCCATCCCCGCAACCCTACACGCCGACCGCCGCGAGCGGACGGACCCACCGCGCCACGAGTCGGCTACCTTTAGGAGGGAGGCGCGTCGGCGCCATGAGAGAGGGGGTGCTGATGGAGACACTCGAAGGAGTTCTCGTGTTTGCGCATTTACTCGGGATGGCGGCGATCGTTGGCGGCTACTTCGCCGGCCTTCGCAACGTACCAAAGCGACTCTCAGCCGGAATGGTGCACGGCACCCTGCTGCAGCTCCTCACGGGCGTCCTGCTCGTTGGGATTGCCGAGGCGATGGGTGATGAGCCAGTGAACCACGCCAAGGTTGGAATCAAGCTCGCGATTGTTGTAGTGCTCGCGCTGATCACCTGGCCGCGACGGCGCGACCAAGAGATTCCGGCAGGGACCTATCACGCAGCGGGAATTCTCGCGATCACCAATGTGGCGATCGCCGTATTTGTAGGTTAGGAGGCAGCATGCGGAACATCATTCGAACGATCCAGTCAGCGTTTACTCCCGTCACCGTGCACGCGCACTGCGACATCCCGTGCGGAATCTATGATCCGGCGGGCGCGGTGCTCGCCGCGAAGACCGTGGCACGCATGGTGGAACTAATCACGACCACGGAGATTGGCGGACCTGCCGATCATGCCGGTCGCAATAAGGTTGCTCGCTGCATCGCCGTAAAGGAGGAGCATGCAGAACTCGTGAAGCGCGAGGTCCAAGTGATCTGGTCCGACTACTTCAAGCCGGAGCACCTGGCGAAGGTGCCAGATCTCCATGATCAGGTCTGGAAGCTCCTGAAGCTCGCCTCGAAGAACAAGCAGAACGTTGACGCAGGGGCCGCCGCGGAGTTGGTTGCGGCTACGGAAGCGTTCGCGAAGTCCTTCGCCGCCTCAAAGGCGTAGCGAGAAGAACACGTGGCGATGACCGCGCGCCGAATCTGGCGCGCGGTTGTTGCCGAACACTCCATGGCCCCGGAACTCTTGCCGGGTGATTCGCTCTTGGTGCTACCCGCGGGCCCAAACGGTCTCCCCTGGCTGCGCCGCGCACCGCGCGTCGGGAGCATCGTGATCGCGGAACGCGATGGGCGATTCGACGTGAAGCGCGTCGCCCGCCCCCCGGAGGGCATCTCACACCATCAAGATGCACTCTGGCTCATCGGTGACAACGCAGCCGCCTCAAGCGACTCACGCCAGGGTGGGCCAGTTCCGCTCCGCGCCGTTCGGGGTCTAGTCATCTTCCGCATCGGACCCGCGGGTCGACGCGGATTCGTGCGCTAACGTGCGTCCGCTGCGCCGCGTTCGCTAAAGAGAGTCGCGGATCTCTGCGAGCAGATCGAGGGGCTCAAGTTCCAGCGGGAGAAAGTGCTGCAGCAAGAGGCGCTGCGCACCCGCGTCGCGGAAGGCGCGCATCTGGTTCACCGCCTCATCTGGCGTCCCAGTGACCCAGCGCGGACGACGCGGCGCAAGGTACTCCTCTGAGTCCCCCGCCCCGCCGATCCGCTCCATAAGGCGACGAACGCCAGCGAGATAGTCGGCGCGGCTTCGGCCAATGAGGAGTCCACTCATCGCCGATCGCACGAGCGTCGCCGGATCGCGTCCAACGGCGGCACAGGTTGTATCAAGTGCCGCAAACTTCTCTCGCGCGGTATGCGGCGACGAGGAGGTCAGGTTGAACTCGTCGGCGCGTGCGGCGGCGATGCGCATGCCACGCGGCGAACCCTCTCCGCCAGTGATCACCCACGGCACGGGACTCGGCTTCGGCCGGAAGAGTGCGTCGTTGACTTGATAGTGCGTTCCGTTAAACGACCAGCCGTCAGGTCCTGACCAGAGACCGCGCACGATACTGAGCTGCTCCTCCAACATCGCCGCCCGGACTGGCATCTCCGGGAATTGGAATCCGTGCCGGCGATGCTCGGACTCGTGCCAGCCAGCGCCAAGGCCTGCATGCACGCGACGTCCCGCCATCTCCTGCACGGTGGCAACAACCTTCGCGTACTCACCTGGAAAGCGGAAGGTCACTGGACTCACCAGCGTGCCAAGTGCGATCCGCGAAGTCTCGCGCGAGATTCCCGCGAGGACACTCCATGCATCGCTCGTTGCCTGGTCTGCAGGACCCGGGAAGGATTCATAGTGATCCGTGCGATAGAAGGCATCGAATCCGAGTGACTCAGCGCGCTTCGCAATTGCGAGTTGCTGCGCATAGGTCAGTCCCATCTGACCCTCAACAACGATGCCGATCTTCATGCGTGCAGCGTACCGCGAAGGGTTGCACATGGGTTCAACGAGTATGATTCGGTGCATGACTGTCGTCCATCGAACGCTCGGCAAGTTCTCGCTGCGTGTGGTGATTCTGGCACTCGTCCTTTCGCTGCTGGCGATTCCAGCAGTTGGCCCTGCCGCGGGGGAGGATGCACCCTCAGCCTCGGCTGCCGCCCCATACCAGTGCACTCCATGGACCTCGCTGACGAAGCCCCCCGAGAGCATCTGGGTTCACATCCCCATCAAGAAGGGGCGTCGCTACAAGATGGGCGAACGGGTGCAAGTCGATTTCAAGACCTACGTCGAACGAGTCGTCATCAACGAATGGGGACCGAATGAGACGCACCGTGCACAGCTCCTCGCCGCCGCGCAGATCGTCAAACAGTATGCATGGTGGTACATCACGCACCCGAACAAGAAGTTGAAAGACAAGAACGGCGACTGTTTCGATATTGGTTCGACCGTCACCTTTCAGCTCTACCGAGAGAACGCCACACAGAAACAGGAGGAGTCAGACGCGGCGCGTGTGAAGAAGGGTCTCCCCGCTCGACTCCCCCTGATCCGATCTGCGATTGAAGCGATCTGGCCACTCTCGATCTGGCGCACCGCAGGTGGACGAAAGGGGTTCGCACACACCGGGTATCGCGCTGGGGCGTACCGCAAGGGGTGCGACAAGTACTACACCGGATTCCACCTGTTCCAGCAGAATGCCCGACGGTGCGTGCGAGACGGCGAGACATTTGAGGCGCTGATCCGTCGCTTCTACGGGCCGAACGTCGCGCTCTATCAGCCCCCGCCAAGTGAGGCCGATGCAACATTGGTCGATTACCTTGCCGATCCGTTTGACGAGCCGTGGACTCTTCCGGCTGGCTGGAGTGACGGGACGCTCACCGAGTTCCGCGGAGACTTCGACGGCGACCTCTTCCCAGAGATCGCCACCCTCCGCGTCTGGAACACCACCGATCCAGCCACCGGTCTCCCCGTGACGAGCGCCGCGATGGGCTCCATTGAGCGACGAGAGGATGAGTACCTCTGGCGCGACGATATCTGGAGCGTGACTGATCTTGCCGCAGCTGGCATTGACGCAACGCGCATGGAGGTCCTTTCCGCAGATGTCAATGGTGATGGGAGCGACGATCTCGTGATCACGGCCCCTACGCCACCAGCAACCATCACGGCCGGCAGCGGACAGAGTGGCATCTGGGTAGCGCTCTCTGAGAAACGCCGGTGGGTTGATAAACGCATTCAGCCGCCCGCGCTCGGTGCGCCACAGTTGATCGGCACCTCGTTGGCCGCACTCGACCAAATCCAGCTCATCGTGTGGGATCGCAATGCAGATGGTCGGGATGAGGTTGCACTCCTCGCCCCCACCGTTGACGAGCGACTTGAGGTCTCTCTCCTCGCCACCCCGCGAACCGGCGGCACGCCAACACTGAGCTCTTGGTGGATCTCGGATGCGCTCCTTGGCACGTATTCTGTTGGGAGTGCCAGCACCTCGCCAGAGCCGCTCGGCCCACAACGAGATCCGGCAGACGGACGCCGTGCGCTGCGCAGCAACTTGATCATCGAGGCGGTGTTGGGCGGCGCGCAACGAACGATCGCAGTCTCTGGTGCCACGCCGAACGTCTCGCAGGCGCGGTAACGTACGATACGCGTATGAGCGCATGGTTCAGCATCATGATCACCCCCGCCGCGGGAAGCCTCGCCGCGGTCACGTCTGCGCTCGCCGCAGAGAAGATTGCGATCGAAGGAGTTGTTGGCAGCCCCGAGAGCGGTGACGGTGTGGTGCACCTTGCGGTGGCAGAGAGCGCGCTTGAACGAGCGCTCGCCGCGATTGGTGCGCTCGGGGTCGCCGTGCAGCTGGACAATGGTGCAGGAGCAGAGCCAGGTGGTGCAGACGGGCTGATCGGCGCAATCCTTCACGGCCCTCGGACCTAACGCGCGCGCATGGGCACCGAGGCGTTCACCATCACTTCATGGAATGTGAATGGTATCCGCGCACGCGTAGAACGACTCGCCGCGCTCATGGAACGAGCAGGGCCAGACGTCCTCCTCCTGCAAGAGACGAAATGCAACCCGGAACAGGTACCCGCCGACCTCTTCGACGCGCGCGGCTATCGGTGGGCTGCGATCGGGGCGGGGGGACGCAACGGTGTCTTGATCGCCTCACGCGCTGGACTTGACGAGCCGCTGCTCGGGCTCCCCGCCGCATCCGTCGCTGCAGCGAGCCCCATCCACGCGGACGATCCTGACCTCAGCGACGAGCCGCGCCTGATTGCCGCGCGGTGCGCAGGGATCCAGATCGCCAGCGTCTATGTGCCGAACGGCCGTGAGGTTGGGAGCGGATTCTGGCGCGCGAAGTTGCGCTGGATGGAGGCGCTCGCCCACTGGTCGCGCGAGGCACTCACCACGGGACCACTGATTCTCGGTGGGGACTTCAACGTTGCCCCACGAGATCACGATGTGTGGGATCCCGCCGCACTCGTTGGCGCAACACACGTCTCGCAGGAAGAGCGCGATGCGCATCAGGCAATCCTTGACACGGGACTCGTAGATTCGGCACTGCAGCTTGCGCCGACTGGTGAGCAGCCCGCCTTCACGTGGTGGGACTATCGTGGGGGTGCGTTTCATCGCGGTCACGGCATGCGGATTGACCACCTTCTCGCCTCACCATCGGCGGGAGCGCTGCTCAAGTTCAATGTGGATCGCGACGAGCGGAAGGGTGCGCTCCCTTCAGATCACGCACCAATCACGCTCACCATCAGGACAGGGTGATGGAAGCCATCAAGACGGAGCTACTCAACGCTCGCAACTCAGATGAGGCCGCAGCTGCGGTTCCACGCGCTGCCGCGATGCTTCGCGAAGGAGAGCTCGTCGCCTTCCCCACGGAGACTGTCTACGGTCTCGGCGCTGACGCAACGAATCCAATCGCCGTTGCACGGATCTTTGCGGCGAAGGGCCGACCAACCTTTGACCCGCTGATCGTGCACATTGCTGATCGCTCCGACCTGCCTCGCGTCCTCTCCTCCAGTGCGCTCAGTGATCCGCGCGTGAGCGTGCTCGCAGATGCCTTCTGGCCAGGACCGCTCACGATCGTTGCCCCCGCATCCGGAGCGATCCCCGAGCTGGTGCGCGCAGGCCTGCCGAGCGTTGGAGTGCGCCTCCCAGCGCACGAGACCGCGCGCGCACTGATCCGCGCAGCAGGCACACCAATCGCGGCGCCAAGCGCCAATCTCTTCGGCCAGCTCTCCCCGACGAGCGCCTCCCACGTGTTGGAGCAGTTGAGTGGGCGGATTGACGCGATCCTGGTCGCCGAACCATCGCGCGTCGGCGTTGAGTCGTCCGTCGTCTCAGTTCTCCCCGGTGAGCCAGCACGCCTCCTGCGTCCAGGAGGCGTACCACGCGAACTCGTTGAGGGTGTCCTCGCGCCGTTCGGTCCGCTTCTTGGGCCTGAGGCTGTGTCATCTTCGGGGACCGCCCTCCCCGCGCCGGGCATGACCGCGTCGCACTACGCTCCACGTGCACACGTGCGCATCATCGATCCATCCTCGCCAGATCTAAGCAACCTCTCACGTGTCGCGCTCCTCGCGCCAGACAGGGCGACCCTCGCTCGCCTTGATCAGCTCGCCACTGGTCTCACCGTAGTTGAGCGCGCGGCGCTGAGTGAAAGGCTCGACCCCGTGCACGCGGCCTCCCAGCTCTTTGAGCTCCTCCATCAACTTGATGACGCACTCCGGGCCGGCGGAGGTGCGCACGACACGATCCTGACCACGCCGTATCCTGAGCGCGGACTCGGCGCTGCGATCGCTGACCGACTCCGACGCGCAAGCGCAGTACGTTGATCGGAGTGACATGACCGCCCCACGGAGCAACTGGCTTGCCAACACGTTGGGCGCTGAGGCGCTGCGCCGATTCCCGCAGTCGATCGCCGGTCAAGCCATCTTCGCCGTTGGGCTCTCACTGATGGTGAACGGTGGCATTGGACTCCCGTCGTGGGAGATCCTTCATCAAGGCCTCAGTTACAACCTTGGCATCACCATTGGCCAGGCGTCGCAGCTCAGCGGACTCTTTGTCATTCTTCTCTGGATCCCCATCCGGCAGGCGCCCGGCCTCGGGACACTCTCGAACATCGTGGTGATTGGCTTCGTGATGGATATCACCCTGAACACCATGCGCCTCCTTGGCGTTCCACCAAAAGAGGTTCTCAGCCAGGATCTTCCTGTCGCTCTTGCGCTGACCGTGGTGGGGACCGGACTCGTTGGGCTCGGTTCAGGGATCTATATCGGCAGCGGCAACGGTCCAGGGCCCAGGGACGGTCTCATGACCGGTTTCCACCGAGTGACCGGTCGACCGATCTGGCTTGTTCGCACGGTGATTGAAGTCGCTGTGGGCCTGGTTGGGATCGCACTTGGAGGAACGTTCGGCTTCGGGACGATCTGGTTCACGTTCACGATCGGACCGCAGGTGCAGTTCTGGCTCGCGCGTGTAGACCCTACAGGACGCGCGAAGCGTCAGTCGCTCTCGAGCAGCCGCCGCTAACGGGGGAGGATTGCGTCAATCGCGATCGCCGCAAAGAGTACGGTGAGATAGGTGATTGAGAACCGATACAGGCGCGTCGCACCACGGAGAAGCCCATCCCCGAGTACCTCGCTTCGCAAACGCCAGGCGCGCAGCAAGAAGACCGCTCCACAGGTCACGGCAACCGCGAGGTAGACCGCACCCATCCCCGCAACGAGCCAGAGCATCAGGCTCATGACAACGAGCAAGATGGTGTAGAGCCAGATCTGTCGCGCCGTCTCTGCCGGGCCAGCAGTTACGGGGAGCATCGGCACTCCCGCTGCCGCATAGTCTGGACCGATTCGGAGTGCGAGTGCCCAGAAGTGCGGCGGCGTCCAGTAAAAGACCAGCGCAAAGAGCAGGATCGGTGCGAGTGAAACATCACCAGTCACTGCCGCCCACCCGATCACCGGCGGCAATGCACCCGCGGCGCCGCCAATGACAATGTTTTGAGGTGTCGAGCGCTTGAGGATCAGTGTGTAGATGAGCACATAGAAGCCAATCGCGAGGAGGGAGATGAACGCGGCCATCAGTGTGGTCGTTGCTGCAAGAAAGAGGAAGCTCGCCGCACCCAACACTGTTGCAAAGCGCAGCGCCGCTCCCGTGCTGATCTCGCCGGTGACGAGCGGACGCCCCGCAGTCCGCGACATCTGCTGATCAATATCTGCGTCCACAATACAGTTGAACACATTGGCGCTCGCGGCACTCAGCGCTCCGCCGATCAACGTGCAGAGAATTAGCGTGAGCGGTGGCACCCCTTGCGCCGCAAGGAACATTGCGGGGACAGTGGTGATCAGGAGCAGCTCAACGATGCGCGGCTTCGTCAGCGCGATGTACGCGCTCAGCGTGCTCCGCGTCGCGTCACGCGACGTGGTTCCTCTCTCGCGATCAGCGGGAGTCGTGCTCGCACGACGTGCCTCAAGGAGCGCGATCGCGGCTGCGCCCACGGCCAAGATCCAGATCAGCGTGGCGAGTGCCACGTGCAGCGTCTGCGTCCAAGCGGCGAGCTTGGTGAGGATCTGCAACGCGCCAATCAGGCATTGGATCAGGAAGAGCCCGATCGCTGCCGTGAGGAGTCGCGCAGTCAGACGCGGACTCCCAGGTTCGCGGCGTACGATCCAGAGGGCCGAAATCAGGATGATTCCCACGATCCCCGTTGCATAGCGGTGGACAATATGCGGCGTAGAGAGCTCTGTGACGGGAGGGAAGACGGTGCCCCCCATTAGTGGCCAGTCGGGGTAGAGCAGTCCGGTGTCCGTGCCTGTGACGTTCGAACCGAACATCAGCAGCGCATAAACTGAGCCTGCGGCGATGATGGGTGCAATGACCGCGCCTCGTGCCTCCAGGATGCCGCTCATTCGTTCTGGGTAGCCACTGCGGGCGAGGACCCAGACTTGCAGCCCAACAAACGCCATCGCGGTGGCAAGGTGTGCCGTCACTGACTGGCCCGAGTTGAACTCATGGACGGTCTGCCGACCGAGCCACGCTTGGAAGACGACCAGGACAAGCAGTGCAAGCGAGGCTCCTTGGAGTGAACGCCTCACCTTCAGGGAGCGGAGGGCTAGCGCGACGACGATCAGTGTGATCAGTCCAATCAACGCTGCAGCGGCGCGATGGATCCACTCCAGCCACGCCTTGTAGTCATCAAGTGGAGGGATGATCTGCCCGTAGCAGAGGGGCCAATCTGGGCAGCCCATTCCAGAGTCGGTGGCGCGGACAATCACCCCAATCACGACGAGCCCGATCGTTGCGCCGAGGAGCATGGCGAGAGAGCGTCGGAAGCCCTGCATTCCTCAATGATACGCGGCATCTCAAAAGCCTGCGGTAGAGTGAGGCGGTGAGACTTCTACACGTACTCCTCCTCATCGCGCTCCTCTCCGGATGCGCGGGTGCGCCCAGTACACCGTCACCTTCAACAACTGAAGAAACGCGCAGCGGATGTGTTGGTGAATGGCCACTCGCAGGAAAGACGGTGAGCTCTGGGCCGATCCCCCTTCTTGCAAACAGCGATCTTGCCGTTGGAGAGAATCGACTCCTCCTCGGGCTCGTAGATGCTGAAGGCTTTCCGCTCGGCGGACCCGCGTGGTCAATCAAGGTGCAAACATTTGACATCACCAGCGACGGCTGCGTGCCACTCGCACCCGCCGCTGACCTCCCATTCGTCTGGTCAATTGACGAAGTGCGCGGATTCTTCATTGGCAGCGCAAACTTTCCTTCAGGGGCGCAAGAGATTGGGCTTTCAATCGTTGGCGCAGATGCAGACGGCACCCCCCTCTCCATCCGATTCACGACACGGATCGCGAGCGTCGGAACCGCCCTACGCCCAGGCACCGTCGCGCCAACAATCCCAACGCCGATCCAGAAGACGAGTGAGCATGGCCTTGCGGGGATCAGCACTGATCCGGATCCGCTCCCGCGGCTCTACAAGTACTCAGCAGCGGATTTGATCGCTGCGGGAACACCCTTCGTGATCGTCTTCGCCTCACCCGCCTTCTGTGTCTCGCAGGCATGTGGGCCAACGATCTCTGTGGTGAAGAGGGCCGCGGCGCGGCACCCAGGTGCGCTGATCCTGCACGTAGAGCCATATCTGATGGAGTGGAACGGAAGCCGCGTAATCCCCACCTTGGACGCGAGTGGGCGACTCCAGCCGAATGATGTAGCAACGGCATGGCGGCTCCCTGTCGAGCCGTGGATCTACACCGTGGATACGAACGGTGTGATCGTCCACTCGTTTGAGGGAGTGATTGGCGATGCAGAACTCGACGCTGCAATCCTGGAGATTGACGCCGACTAGCGGCCGCTACTCCCCGGCGCACCGATCGGCTCACCCGCGGCGCAGAGTGGACACTCGCTCGCCTCGTACGTTGGAAGGTTGAGGGTGAGCGCCGCGATCAGCGGGATGCTCTCGCGACCTGGGATCTCAATGCTTCGCAGATCTGGTGAACGGCTTGCCACCACCGCCGCGGCGATCGGGTGTGCGCCAGCGGCGAGAAGTGGCGGGAGGAGCGCCTGGAGCGAGCCGCCCGTGGTCAGAATGTCGTCAACCATCAAGACTCGTGAACGCGGTGGAATCTGAAATCCACGACGAAACTCTCGCCTAACGGTCCCCGCGTCGCCAGTCACCTCTTCGGCGAAGATGCCGCGCACACCGAGGAGTCGACCGATCTCATATGCAAGGAGCACACCGCCCGTGGTAGGCCCTGCCACCAGGTCGATGTCGACGGCGGCGGCCTGCGCCACGACGAGCGCCCGCTCGGCGAGTAGCGCGCACACTTCCGCAGCGGCATCGGGATGTTGCAGCAGCGCCCACTTCTCAAGGTAGCGATCTCCATGCCGACCACTCTTGAGGAGAAAGTGTCCACGTTGAAGTGCTCCTGTCGCTAGGAAGAGTCCTTCAACACGTCGCGCACTCAGGGCCTCATCGTGTGAGGCAACGCGCGACTGCGGATAGTCGGCAGGGGGCTTGAGCGGTTCGCGAAGTGGAAGGAGTGGCTCGCCCATGGTTTGCAGCCTACTCGCTGTCGCGTTCGTTCGCGCCGCTTCGCGCGAGTCCCGCAAGATCCGAGACGCTCGCAAGCCCACGTGCGGCGGCGGCACGACGCGCCGACTCAAGCACTGCGCGCGGCAGGCCGGGATCCGCCCACAACGCCGTCCCGAGGCTGACCGCCGCGGCGCCAGCGGCGAAGGCGTCGAGTGCATCAGCTGGTGAGCCGATCCCACCGCCGCCGATGATCGGAAGCGCTCCATGCACGGATACGACTGCGGCGAGCGCGCGTGGCCGAATGAGTGGACCGGAGAGCTCGCCCACTCCTTCGGCGAGCGCCCCTCGCGTGCGGCCACGATTCGGCAGATACCCGAGCGGCGATCCGCTGACCGAAAGCGCCGTAACGCCCGCGTCCGCCGCCGCTTCAGCGAGCGCGCGAAGTGATGCTGCGTCGGGTGAGACCTTCACGATGAGCGGAAGCTCAGTGCTCTCTCTCGCCGCCTCAGTGAGTCGGACGGCCGCATCAAACGTGCTCTCCCATCGTGCTCCGTCCAGTGCATCACTTGGCGATGTCAGATCGAGCTCGTATGCGTCAATACGCACCTGGTCGGCGCGTGACTCAAACCGCGCGATCAATGCGGCCAGTGACTTCTCGTTCATCGCAACGAGCGAGACGGCCACAGCGCAGGGAGCCGCACGCCATGCCGAGGCGTGTCGATCGATCACCTCATCAACGCCAGGATTCTCTCGACTGATCGCGTGAAGAAGTCCGCCCGGAACCTCAACCACGCGTGGCAGGCTTGGCCCGCTCCGCGGTGCTAGCGAGATGCCGCGCGTGACAAAGAGGCCCACATCTCGCAAGTCAATCAGCTCGCTCGCCTCTGCGCCGAATCCGAGCGGTCCACTCGCAATCACGATTGGCCGCTCAAGCCGCAACGGGTGAGTACTGCCGAGCACGAGATCCGTACGAACGCTCACCGCGCCGACTCGCGCCTCCATCAGCGCACACCCCTAGTGCGCAACGAGCCTGTCGGCGCAACCGCCGGGCCCTCTTTGCAGAGGCGCACGCTCCCTGCGGCGCTCTGGTACGTACACCCGCCGCAGACTCCACTTCCGCAACCGATCTCATGCGCCACGATCAGCTGCAACTGCGCCGCGCGTGCCTCGCCGCGCGGACGGGAGACGCGCGCGCTCGTGCGATCGCTGACTTGCGCTGCGCGCAGCAGTAGCGTGGTGGCACTGAGAAGTTCGCTGGATCCTGCAGCAACCACCTGGTCCGCCCACGCCGCATACGTTGTGACGAGGTCCGCAGCGCTCCCGTGGTGGCCAAGGCTTCCGTCTTCTGTTGCCACGTGGATCTCAACCGACTCAGGGAGCAGCGATGCGGGAGGGATCTCAGCGGCGGTATTCGATTCGAGCAGCATCGTCACGGTTCGCCCTGCAGCTGCGAGTGAGGTGGCGAGGAGTCGAACCCACGAGAACCCCTCAACGTCGGTAACGATCAGGATCTGCAACGCGTCGGGATCCATTTCAATGGGCTGTCCGATCGGTCCGACGACAGAGAGCTGCGCACCGAGCGCGAGCTCCGCGAGTGAGTCGCGACCCCCATCGGCGCGCGGCTGCAGCGCAACCTGGACACTCCCAGCGATCAGGTCGATCTGCGTCACTGGGGCAACGCGGCGAAGGCGGTAACCGCCCGCTTCGGCGTGGAGGAGGTGGAGTGCGTGCCCTGCACGCAGCGACGCGATCAGCTCAGGGAGTCGAAGGAGGAGTGCGCTACGCCCTGGTGCAAGCTCACCGACGGCGAGCAGTTGGGCGCGAACGGGCGCTGCGCCCATCGCGCGTTAGACCTTTGCGCCGTGATCACCCGCGGCGCCGAGTCCGGCAACGATCGCCCCCGTCGGACGCACCGCAAGGCCCGCCTTAGTGCGCAACACAGCCTCAATTCGGTCGTAGAGATCTGCTGGCGCCCACAGCTCCACCACCTCCGCGGTGGATGCGCGATCGAGGCTGCTGCGCTTGCGCGCATCGATGGAGCGCACGCGGAACGAGAGGTCGCCCTCCAGGATCAACTGCGGCGCCTTCGCGCTCCCCGCAAGGAGCAGTGGGGCAACCACCTTGAGGGTGTTGCGATGTTCTCGTAGATAGCGACTGAGTCGATCCGCGGCATGCTCTACCGCCGTGAGTCGCTCGGAGCCCGCCGCCTCAGCGGCCTGCGCAAGCTTCCGTGTCAATTCTGGCGCGAGGGAGCTGCGCGTCTGGGAGGCACGCGCGCGTGTTGCCCGCGTCAGGGTGATCTTCTTCTTCAGCGGCTTTGCTGGACGCTTGGAAGGCATCAGCCGCGGTACTCAAGGTCGCGCGAGAGTCGCTCACGCAGGAACATGGAGTGGTGCCGCTCAAACATCCATTCGCCGGCGCGATGCCCGAGTGCCCGTGAAGATTCGTCGCGCTCGAGCAGATCAAGGGTGCCGTAGTCGGGCAAGTCAAAGAGGATCACGTTGTCAAAGTCCCAGCCGTGCGCAACGTTGTACCAGCCAAGAAACTTGATTCCGAACTTCTCTTCATACGACTTCACCGTCTTCGGGAACAGCGTACGCATGAAAAACTTGAAGAAGGGGTCACGCCCCCGTCGAATCGAAAAGTACGTTGCGAGCACTGGCATCAGCGCGATTCTCCCACGCCGCCGTCCTCGCTGTCGCGAACCGCTCGCTGCGCCTCGTCCTCAAGCTCCCCCACCGTCTTGCTCTTGCTCGCCAGCGGCGCACGCCGACCACGACGATCAGCCGCCACAAGGCGTAGGAGGAAGATCGAAGTCTGGCCGACGAGGAGGAGCAAGATCACCACGCCGATCAGAAAGAGGGTGGCGACGGCCGGCCCCCAGTTCAGCACCGCGGAGAGGGGCGCCAGGACCATGAAGATAACGAGCGCCACCACCTGAATCCAGAAGCATCCGAGGCCAGGTCCACGATCTGGGCTTAACGGTGCCCCCTTGTACTCGGGCATCTCGGGTGCAGGCGGGTTGCTCATCTCCTCATTCTGCCTTCCACGCGACTTCGCCGTTGAGCAGCGTGAGGAGCACCGCTCCAGTGAGGGACTTGCCGAGGAGTGGCGTGTTGATGCTGCGCCCGATCAGCGTCTTCCGGCTCGGCACCCAGGCGGCGCCAAGGTCTACCACCACCAAGTTCGCTGGCCCACCCACCGCAAGACCACGTGCAAGCGCTGGTCGGTTCAACACTGCGGCGGGACCGGTCGTGAGCAGCGCCGCAACGAGCGAGAGTGGGAGCTCGCCAGCGGCGCGAGCCGCAAGGAGTGTGCTGAGAGCCGTCTCGATCCCCGCAATCCCATTTGCGGCGAGGCCGAACTCCACCTCCTTCTTTTCACGCGAGTGCGGCGCGTGATCGGTTGCGATTGCAGACGCGGTGCCATCACGAAGCGCAGCTCGGCACGCCGCCGCATCGCTCGCATCGCGCAAGGGCGGACAGACACGCAGGTTTGTGTTGTACGCGTCAGCGGTCGGCGTCAGATTTGGCGCATGCCTGTCTTCATACTCCCACGCCCACCGTTGGTCTCCTGCAATCCATGCGTCTGTCAGCGAAAGGTGATGCGGCGTGACGTCACACGTAATCGGGAGCCCCTCCGCACGCGCCACGCGAACGGCATCGAGTGCTGCGCCTGTTGAAAGATGCGTGAGGTGAAGTCGCGCGCGCGGCTCGTCGCGAATCGCATCGCGCAAGAGGGCGATGTTGCGGCTCACCGCGCTGATCTCACCAACGGCGGGCCACGGCCGGAGACCGAGTGCAATGGCGACAAGACCATCCGCCGCCTCTCCACCCTTGGTCAGTGCAGGATCTTCACAATGTTCAATGAGCGGCAGATCGAGCGCGCCCGCTGTGATCAGCGCACTGCGAAAGAGCGCAGGATCCGCGATTGGGCTGCCGTCGTCACTGAAGGCAACGGCGCCGGCAGCGGCGAGCTCCGCCATTGGCGCGAGCGTACGACCAGCACGACCGAGGGTTGCGGCGGCAATCGGCATGAGGGTGACACCACGCGACGCAGTGGTTCGTGTCAGCTCTCTAAGGAGGGCAGGGTGATCGGCAGCTGGCTCACTGTTAGGCATCAGCGCCACCGCTCCGTATCCGCCGTGCGCGGCGGCCGCCTCACCGCTCGCGACATCCTCGGACGCGCCCGCCCCTGGCTGGCGGAAGTGCGCATGAAGGTCAACGAGTGCTGGAAGGACGAGACGCGTCGGATCCTTCGGCCCTGGTTCAGCCCCCTCAATGAATGAGCGACGCGCCTCAGCGACTCCATCGTGCCACTCCAGTCGCGCCACCTTGCCGCTGTGCACTTCAATCGTGGCAACGCCCGCGCGTCTGCTCACAGGGTCAAGGACCCAGTGCTCCTTCAATAGCGTTCGCTCTGCTCGCGGTCGACTCACGAGTTCACCTTCGCTGTCGCAGGTACAATCAACGGTGCGTCGCCGCGAACGGCGCGCCAGAGCGCCGCCATGCGCACGGGGATCCCTTCGGCAACCTGTTCCAAGATGAGACTTCGCGGACCGTCGGCAACGTCTGGGTCGATCTCCACCCCTTCGTTCATTGGGCCTGGATGAAGGACTACGCACCCGCGCGCGGCGTGTGCCGCGATGCGCTCTTCCGTCAGCCCCCACGCTTCGCGGTACGACTCCAACGAACTCACCTCGCCGTCGTCGAGGCGCTCACGTTGGATGCGCAGCGCCATCACCGCATCTGCACCTTCCAGCGCCTCAGCAAGCGACGCGCAGAGCGTCACGCCGCCACTTCTCGCCGCAGCCTCAGCGAACCCTCGAGTGAGCGCAGGCGGACCGGCGAGCCGTACCGCTGCACCGGCAGCGCGCAGCGTGTGGAGATTTGAGCGCACCACACGGCTGTGGAGAAGATCGCCGATGATCGCCACGCGGCGCTCCTTCAACGTGCCGCCCTTCGCACCGATGTTGCGGAGGAGCACCGAGAGATCAAGGAGTGCCTGCGTTGGATGCGCATGCCAGCCGTCTCCAGCATTGAGAACGGATCCGTCAAAGACGCGCGCGGCGAGCCACGGCGCTCCGGCACGATCATGGCGCAGCACGATCACGTTGCTCCCCAGGGCGCGGAGCGTCTTCACCGTGTCAACGAGCGATTCACCCTTCCCTACGGATGAGCTGGCAACGGTCACGCTGTTGACATTCGCGCCGAGCGCCTTCGCCGCGTTTTCAAACGAGATGCGCGTCCGCGTGGAGGCCTCGTAGAAGAGCGTGGTGACGCCTACACCTTTGAGCGCGTCCACTCGACCGGCGGGCGAGCGGAGAATGCGACGTGCGGCCTCGGTGGTGTCAAGCAGCAGCTTCAGATCACTCCACGAGAGGCCCGCAACGTCGAGCAGGTGTCGGTGAGGTGCTGCCGCGGCTGGCATTGGCGTCCCCCGCCCTTTCGCGCTCAGCCCTTCGCCTTGGCGGCCGCCTCATTGGCGGCAAGGTGTTCCGCGAGCAGCTCAACCTTGACGAGATCATCCCCATCAAACTCTTTCACGCAGACTCGGACCACCTCGTCGCTCGTTGTTGGAATATTCTTCCCCACGTGATCTGCGCGGATCGGCAGTTCACGATGTCCACGATCGATCAGGGCCACAAGTCGGATCGCCTTCGGTCGGCCGTAGTCAATCAGCGCATCAAGCCCTGCGCGAATCGTGCGGCCTGTATAGAGAACGTCATCAACCAAGATGACTGTCTTGTCTGTGATGTCACCAGGGATGCTCGTTCCACGGTGCACAGGGGCAACGGAGATGGTGGAGAGATCGTCACGGTAGAAACTGATGTCTAGCGTGCCGTGTTCAACGTCAACGCCTTCATGCTCCTTGATCGCTTCAACGATCACCTTCGCGAGTGGGACGCCACGGCGCTGGATGCCGACCACCACGAGCCCCTTCGTCCCCTCTCTCTCAATGATTTCGTGGGAGATGCGAGTGAGGGCGCGGCGGATCTCTTCCGCATTCATGACCATGCGTGCCATCTAGGTCTCCTCTCTCCCGCCGGCCGATCTCTGCCGACCACGTTGCGGGTGCCGCCGAATGCTAGCAGGGGGCTAGGTGAGCGCTCGGCGCAGTTCCGCCGCCGCCTCCTCTGGCGCGATCGGCACCACTGGGATGCCTGAGGCCAACTCAAGTCCACCGATCGGTCGGAGGCGCGGATGGAGCTCCCAGTGCCAGTGATAGGTGAGGTCGACACGCTCTCGGAGCGGCGCAGTGTGGAGGAGCAGGTTGTATGGCGGCATGCCGATTGCGCGCAACGCCTTCACCGCCGCTTGTAAGGTCTCAGCGAAACCGCGCAGCGTCGCGGTGTCAACGTCGCCGAAATCTGATCCGTGGTTGTTAGGAATGATCCACGTCTCAAAGGCAGAGCGGCTCGCGAACGGGGCGATCACTGCGCCATACGGATCTCGATGGATCAGCCGGCGCCCGCTCGCCACTTCGTCCTGCACCATATGACAGAAAGCACACCCTCCTGCGCGAATAGAGAGTCTTGCGGCGCCACCGATCTCCTCGGCGAGTCGGTGCGGCACCTGCGGCAGGTCGTATGCCTCAAAGCAGAGGTGATCCGACATTGCGCCGGCCTGGGCCGCCGCATTGCGCACAAACTGAATGTAGGCGGTGCTCCCCAGCTCTCGGCCCACGCGAATCTGATCACGGATTGCCGCAAGGAAGTCCACGATCAGCGGCGTCGGCACCTCATCAAGTTCGCCGTGCTCGCCGCGTGGCGCAATCAGCGTTGACCACGACCCTGCGCGATCCACATCGCTCAGCGTCAAGAATCCCGACTCCCCCGCCGCCGCATCTGTTCGCGTCCCAACGGAGTGGAACGCCCCTTGCCGCAACATGCGCCGTGAGATTCCGCTCGCTTCCCCACTTTCACAGTTCCCACACGTCACGTCACGCGCCCCAGAGAGGCGCTCTTCATGAAACCGCTCCGGCTGATACTCGCGATCGACCACGGTCGCCGACCACCATCCGGTGATCTCGTCGCGTCGCAGCTCCCACATACCGCCGCCGCTCATGCGCTCACACTCATCCCGCTGATCGTAGCGTCGTCAAGGTACGCGCCGATCGCCGCCGCGTATGCGCGTGCCGCCACCTCGGCAACCTCGTCAACAGATGGCGCAGCAGCTCCAACCGCCGCACGATCGCCAGCTGCGATCGCCGCCCAGTCGCGCTCCAGCGTAATGGAGGTTGAGAC
>JBJTVF010000063.1:0-50792 GCA_046081085.1 Candidatus Limnocylindrus sp. | reverse complement strand
TCCTCACGAAGCTCGCGGTCGCACGACGAAGTGTCACCATCCTGATCGCCCTCGCGGTATTCGGTGGTGGTGTGGCGAGCTGGGGGAGCCTGAAGCAGGAGCTGCTCCCGAACATCGACTTCCCAATCGTTACGGTGATCGCCCCGTACCCGGGTGCTGGAACCGCCGACGTTGCTGAACAGGTTGCCGCCCCGATTGAGGCGGTGGTCGCCGCCGTCCCAGGGGTGGAATCGCTCCGCTCAGTCTCCACGACCGGACTCGGATTCGTGAGTGCAGAGTTCGCCTACGGCAGCGACGTCAAGGAGATCCTTCGACTCGTGGAGGCGGGGATCAACAGCGCGACTCTCCCAACTGGAGTGAGCCCGGTCGTGCGCAACTTCAATATCAACTCCGCAGCCGTAGTGATTGCCACACTCTCGCCGAAGGGCGACACGACCCTGACTGAGCTCGCTGAGCTTGCGGAGGCAGAGCTCATGCCATCACTCCGAGGAGTTGCGGGCGTCTCCTCCGCGGATCTCTCGGGCGGCAGCGAACAGCAGGCGATCATCATGATGGACGCCGCAAAGCTCGCGAACGCGCGCATCAGCGTGTCGCAAGTGCAGGGGATCATCCAAGGGAACAACCTCACCTTCCCCGCAGGTCAGTTGCCAGTGGACGGCGCGCTTGTCCCGGTCTCGGCGACCGGTCGATTCACTTCAATTGAACAGCTGCAGCAGCTCGTCGTCGGTGGTTCCGTTGACGCCACAGGGCAGCCTGTCCCCGTCTTCCTCGAACAAGTCGCCACCGTCTCGCTCGCTGAGGTGAGAACTACGGGTTGGTCTGAGACGAATGGAGAGCCTGGCCTCGCACTCAGTGTCAGCAAGTCTGCCGAGGCGAACACGGTCACCACTGCAGAGGAGTCGATCGCCGCGATCGACGAGTTTGTCGCCAACCATTCGCAATTGGTCGAGCGCTCCATCGTCACCGACTCGTCCATCTTCATCCTGGAGTCCATTGATGCACTCTTGAAAGAGGGCGGCCTCGGTGCGTTCTTCGCTGTTGTGGTGATCTTCGTCTTCCTCCTCAACCTCCGCTCCACGGTGGTTGCCGCCGTGAGCATTCCGCTCAGCGTGCTCGCCGCCATCATCCTAATGGCGACCACTGGGATCACGATCAACATCATGACCCTCGGCGGCCTCGCCGTTGCCGTTGGTCGCGTGGTCGACGACTCGATTGTGGTGCTTGAAAACATCTACCGGCACCGCAGCCAGGGTGAACCGATCGGTGAGGCGGTGCTCAGCGGCACGCGTGAGGTTGCCTCCGCGATCACCAGCTCCACCATCACTACGATCGCCGTCTTCCTCCCACTCGGCGTGGTTGGTGGCCTGATCAGCCAGTTCTTCCTGCCATTCGCGCTGACGGTGACCTATTCTCTCCTCGCGTCGCTCATTGTTGCGCTCACCGTGATTCCAGTGCTCGCATACTTCCTTGTGAAGGTGAAGGGTGACACCGCGAAGATCCCTTACGAAGTGAAGGGGGAGCGCGAAAAGATCTCGATCTGGGGCCGCATCTATCTGCCCATCCTTGGCCTTGCGCTGCGCGGTCGCATCACGAAGTTCGCCACGCTGTTCATTTCGGCGGCGCTCTTTGTTGGGGCGTTCTCACTCGTGTCACAGATTCCAACACAGTTCTTGAACAGCGGGAGCGAAAAGGTGCTCACCGTGACGGTGAATCCACCGCTCGGCACGTCCACAGAGCGCGTCCTCGACCGCAGTCGTCAGGCGTACACGCTCCTTGATCGTGATGCCGAGGTCAAGCTCGTGACCACATCCATTCCAGGTGAGAGTGCAACGGGTAGCCAGACGCTCACTGCTGCAATCACCGGCCGTGCGCCCAACGCAGCGCGAATGACGGTGATCCTTGATTCCGCGTCGGATCTTTCCGTGGCAAAAGATCGACTCAATGACACCCTGGCACCTGTGGGAACGGATGGCTGGACCATCACCGTGGAAGAGGTCGGCTTTGCCGCGGGATCAAACGCGATCTCCATCATCATCACAGGCGAGCGTGCGGTCGACGTTGAGGCCGCTTCTGACCTGCTCGTGGAAACCCTTTTCGAGAACAGCAACCTTACGAACGTCAAGAGTGACCTCGTCAAGGCGGGCCGCCAAGTCGAGATCACCGTTGATCCGTCGCGCGCCGCCGGCGCGGGACTCTCTGCCGCACAGGTGGCGGGCGAGCTTCGCAATCTACTGGTTGGCGCGCCCCTCGGTCAGATCTCAGTCGACGGCGAAAAGGTGAGCCTCTCCATGAAGATCGACAGTTCGCTGATGACGAACCTTGATGCGCTGCGCGCGTATCAGGTGGGAAGCAACACCAAGGTGCCGCTCGCTGCGATCGCAACGGTGGAAGAGATCTCCGTGAGCTCGAGTATCACGCGAATCGACCAGTCGCTCGCGGCCAACGTCACGGGCGAGATCGCCGTTGCAGATACGGGTGCGGTGAATACTGAGGTAAAGAGTGTGGTGGAGGATCTTCAGGCCGACGGTTCGCTTGATCGCGTCAGCGTCCGGCTCGCCGGCGTCACCGAACAGCAGAACGAGTCCTTCAGCGGACTCTTCACCGCCATGGCGGTTGCGATCCTGCTTGTCTACCTGACGATGGTGCTCGTCTTCAACTCACTCGTGGATCCACTGGTGATCATGTTCAGCCTTCCACTCGCGGTGATTGGCGCATTCCCAGCGCTCTTGATCACCAATCGTCCGATTGGCATCTCGGCGCTCATCGGATTCTTGATGCTCATCGGCATCGTGGTCACCAACGCGATCGTGTTACTCGATCGGGTAGAGCAGCTGCGCCACGAGGGCGTGCCAACCAAGGAGGCGCTCCTCCGCGCCGGCGCGACGCGCGTACGCCCGATCCTCATGACCGCGGTTGCAACGATCCTCGCCCTCACCCCGCTCGCAGCAGGGCCGAGCGAAGGTTCGATCATCGCCGCGGAGCTCGGGACCGTCGTCATTGGTGGTCTCCTCTCCTCGACGCTGCTGACACTTCTTGTGGTCCCAGTGGTCTACAGCCTGGTGGACGGCTTGAAGTCGGCTCTCTCACGAAAGGGTTCTGTCGCAGTTCAATCCTGATATGATTGATCAGGATTCCCGCGCGCAGGTTTCTCCTAGGCATGGGTCGACGGTGAATCCAAAGGAGGCGCAATGACAGTCGTCAAACCGAACGTCCAAGACGAGCGGGAGCAGTACGCCTTCCACGACGACATCACCTACCTACGCGAGACGAAGGCGGGCCTCACTGAGGAGACCGTCCGCGAGATCTCCGCGACGAAGGACGAGCCCGCATGGATGCTGGAGTACCGTCTTCGCGCCTACAAGCACTTCGAGGGGCGCGCGATGCCGCACTGGGGTGGCGACCTCACCAAGCTCGATTTTTCCAAGATCGTCTACTACCGCAAGCCTTCGGAGCGCGAAGAGAAGTCGTGGGATGATGTGCCGGATCAGATCAAGAAGACTTTCGAGCGACTCGGCATCCCAGAGGCGGAGCGGAAGTTCCTTTCCGGGGTAGGCGCGCAGTACGACTCGGAGGTGGTCTACCACTCGGTCCGCGAAGATCTCGAGAAGCTCGGCGTGGTCTTTATGGGGACTGACCAGGGGATGAAGGAGTACCCGGAGATCTTCAAGAAGTACTTCGGCACCGTAGTCCCAGCGGAAGACAACAAGTTTGCGGCGCTTAACTCCGCAGTCTGGTCTGGCGGATCATTTGTCTACGTTCCGAAGGGCGTTGATGTGCCACTCCCACTCCAGGCGTACTTCCGCATCAACGGACAGAACACCGGACAATTTGAGCGCACGCTCATCGTTGTAGATGAGGGAGCGAGCCTTCACTACATTGAGGGTTGCACCGCGCCGAACTGGGCGACCGACTCGCTGCACGTCGCAGTGGTTGAAGTGATCGCTCTACCGGGTGCAAAGGTTCGTTACACCACCATTCAAAACTGGTCGAACGATGTCTACAACCTCGTGACCAAGCGCGCACATGCCCACGCTGGAGCAACGGTCGAATGGATCGATGCGAACACGGGCGCGCAGCTCACCATGAAGTACCCGGGGATCTACCTTCTCGGCGAAAAGGCACACGCTGAGATCGTCTCCGTAGCCGTTGCCTCAAAGGGGCAGCACCAGGACACGGGAGCGAAGGCGGTCCACCTTGCACCAAACAGCACGAGCCGCATCGTTGGCAAGTCGGTTAGCAAGGACGGTGGTGTCTCCACTTATCGCGGCACCGTGAAGGTGGCCCCTGGCGCAACCGGCGTCACCACAAGTGTCCGCTGCGACGCACTCATTCTTGACGAGGGGAGTCGTTCCGAGACCTATCCGTACATTGACATTCAAGAGGATGACACCTCGATGAGCCACGAGGCCACTGTGGGTCGCGTCTCCGATGACCAGATCTTCTATCTGATGAGCCGCGGCATGACGGAGAACGAGGCTACGAACCTCATCGTCCAAGGGTTCCTCGAAGTCTTCACGAAGGAGCTCCCAATGGAGTACGCCCTGGAGTTCAATCGCCTGATTCGCTTGGAGATGGAGGGGGCGCTCGGGTGAGTGCGGCCACGCCCGCCCGGCGTGGGCTCGCAGACCTTCCGCTCCCCTGGGCGACCGAACGAGAGGTCGCGAGACTCGCGGGGATCCTTGGAGGTGGTGACCTTCGCGCCACGGCACACACGGCGTTTCATGCGCTTCCAACGGAGTCCAACCTCCTCTTTATCGGCTACGTTGACCTGCGCAGCGCCGAGCTCCAGGAGTCCACGCTGCTGACTCCGCCTGCAGCCATCGGCGAGCTGCCAGCGAGCGATCTTCCGGATGGAGCAGCGGCGCTCGTCAGGATCTCAGCGCGCGGCGTCGCTACACATCTCGGCGTAGAGGCGCGCGCCGCAGGACTCACCGTTGAGCCGCTCTCGGGGGAGGCGCCACTCGCTGGTGTCGACATCGATCGCATGACCGCGCTGATCGGCGCCTACTGGGGGAGTGGCATTCAGATCACTCTGGCGCGCGGCGCGATTGCGGCCCCAATTGTCATCAAGATCGAGTCGCCCGCGCAGGGTGAGGCGCTTGTCACACGGATCGCCGTAACGCTCGGCGAGAACTCGAGCGCAACAATCAGCGAAGAGGTGATCGGTTCCAACGTTGGACGCGAAACCAACAGTGGCACTGCCGCCCGCGCCCTCCTCGCAACCACGAGTGAGGTGATGCTCGGCAAGGGGGCAAAGCTCCGCCTCGCCTCCATCCAAGAGCTACCTGAAGATGTTGTCTACCTCCCAGTGCGCCGCCACGATTTCGGTGCGAACGCGGAACTGCAGATTGCCGCAGCGCAGGTCGGGGCGCGACTCGTGCGTGGTCGCATTGACCATGCGCTCACCGGGAACGGATCAAAGGTTCGTCAGGTGGAGGTCCTTTTCGCCGGCGGCGAACAGTTGCATGATCTGACTACGTACAGCCTCCATGCAGGTGAGAAGACGGTGGGGGATCTGCTCGCCAAGGGAGTTTTCGCTGGGAAGGCGCGCGGTTTTGTGAAGGGCGTCACCACCATTCCGCGATCAGGACGTGGAACAAACTCCTATCTCGGCGAGTTCGGCATGCTCCTCTCGAAGACGGCGCGCAGCGTGGCGATTCCATCACTCTGGATCGACCAGCCAGACTGCGAGCGCGCGGCGCACGGGAGCTCCGTGGGTCCGATCGATCAGAATCAGATCTTCTACCTCCGCACCCGCGGACTCACTGAGGCGGAGGCGCGCCGCACGATCGTCATGGGCTATCTCGAACCTGTTGTTGCCGAGCTGCCGCTCGAAGAGGAGGCTGACCGACTTCGAGAGGTCCTTGCCGCGAAGCTAGACGCCGCCTTCGCCGCGCAGTCCGCGGCCGCCTCCTCCGCGGCGTAACCTTTCTCACGTGTCGAAGGAACGACTCTTCCCCGCGTCCGAGCTTCCCGACGGCACCGCACGCCTCGCCTGGCCGAACGGTAAGGCAATCCTTGTGGTCAATCGCGGTGGAACCCTCTACGCCGTGGATGGCGTGTGTACGCACGAATACTGTGAACTTGATCGTGGCTTCGTTGCTCCAGCCGGCGCTTCCACTCCAACGATCACCTGTCCACTGCACCTCTCACGATTCGACCTACTGACAGGCGCGCCGCTTGATCCGCCGGCCGAGGAGCCACTTGCCGTGCACTCGGTGAGCGTTGATGAAGAGGGATGGGTGCTCCTCGAGCTCGCGTAGCCTGACAGGCTAGGATTGCCACGACGCGTTGATCGGGAAGAGGCGAGAGGGAGGAGCCATGCAAGCAATCAGAGATCGTGCCGCAAGCCTCGCCGGACTCGCGCTTGAGCGTGATGCGATCTATCTGTATGACCGACTCGCGGCAATCGAGAAGGACCCACAGCGTCGTGCCGCGTTTGAATCCATTGCTGCGAGCGAACGCCGCCACGCCGCAATCTGGGAGGCGAAGCTGACATCCCTTGGTGAGCAGGTGCCGCATGCGGCGCGACCGAGTTGGCGCGTCCGCCAGATCGTGCTCCTCGCGCGACTCTTCGGCACTCGCGCGGTGAGCGACGCGGTCAAGGCGCTCGAAGGGTTTGAAGAGAGTGTCTACGGATCGCACAGTGATGTTCCAGAGGTGCATGAGATCGCCAAGGACGAAGCGAAGCATGCAGAGATCTGGAAGGGACTCGACCAGAGCGTGCGCGGCAAGGGGTCAAGTGCGCACCGTGCGGCGGTCACCGAGACGCAGGTGCGCGAGCCATGGCATCGATCGGGCGGGGGCGGGACCCTGCGGGCAGCAATCTTCGGTGTCTCTGACGGCCTCGTCAGCAACGCGGCGTTGGTGCTCGGAATTGCCGGAGCAACGAGTGGCGGCGACGGTTCTTTTGTGGTGCTCGCGGGCGTCGCAGGATTACTCGCGGGTGCCTTCAGCATGGCCGCGGGAGAGTACGTCTCCATGCGCAGTCAAACCGAAGTACTTGAGCGTCAGATTGAGCTGGAGCGTGCCGAGCTCGAAGCGATGCCCGAAGAGGAGGAGAAGGAGATCGCGGCGATCTATCGTGGCCGAGGATTCGGTGAAGAAGAGGCGGCGAAGATCGCCAAACAGCTCATGGCCGATCCGAAGGTCGCACTGGAGACGCTGGTACGCGAAGAGCTCGGGCTCGACCCAGAAGAGCTCGGCTCCCCTTGGGGCGCATCCATCGGTTCATTCCTGGCCTTCGCCCTTGGCGCGTTCGTGCCGCTGCTGCCGTTCCTCTTGCTGACGGGTGGGACGGCGCTTGCGGTCAGCGTCGGACTGACCAGTCTTGCACTGTTTGCGGTGGGGGCATCGGTGAGCCTGCTGACTGGCCGTTCAGCACTCTACTCAGGAGCCCGTCAACTTCTGATTGGGATCGCCGCCGCGGGGATCACGTATCTGATCGGCAGCCTGATCGGTGTGAACGTCTAGATGCTTCCCATCCCACCAGATCCTGTGCTCTTCGCCGTTGGACCAATTGAGGTCCGTTGGTACGGTCTGCTTTACGCCGTTGGACTATTCATCGCCTACCAGTTCATGATGCGCGAGGCGAATCGACGGAAACTTGATTCGGAGCTGATCGCCAACGGTCTGATCATCATCTCGATTGCGGCGCTGGTTGGTGGTCGCCTGTATCACGTGATAGACGCGTGGGATCGATACTCGTCAAACCCGATTGGCGCGCTCATCCCTCCCTACGAAGGGCTCGGTGCGCCCGGCGGAATCATCACCGGCACGATCGCGCTCGCGATCTTGCTGCGCCGCTGGAAGCAGTCACCGTGGGGGTGGGTGGACGTCGCAGGGCCTGCAATCTTGGTGATGCAGGCGATCGCGCGGTGGGGGAATTGGTTCAACCAAGAGCTCTACGGACTTCCAACCGATCTCCCGTGGGGACTTGCAATTGAGTGCGCCTACCGAACGGCGGAGACCAGCTGCAGCGCGATCGGTGAGTCGGCTCGATTCCATCCACTCTTCCTGTATGAGTCGCTCTCTGGCCTTGCAGGTGCGCTGATCCTTCCTGCGATCGGAGAGAGCCTGAAGGGGAGGCTCGCCCCCGGACTCATTGGACTCTCCGCGCTTGCCTGGTACTCCGTCACCCGACTACTTCTTGAAGGGTTCAGGTTGGAGAACTGGCGCGTGGGCGATATCCCAACGGCATACCTCGTGATGGGCGGCATCCTCCTCGCAACGCTTCTGACTGCGGGACTGCGTGTGCGCGCCGCGATCCCTGGAGGGGCTACCGCGAAGGCAAGGGTAAGGCGTCGCCAGACGAAGCGGCGGGCGCGACGCTAGGATTCGGGAGAGCAGGAGGAGCGGAGGCGAAATGGCAGGGATTCAGCGACGTAAGGTCACCGTCATTGGTGCAGGGAATGTTGGCGCCACCACCGCGCAGCGCATCGCCGAGTCCGGACTCGCCGATGTGATCCTCGTTGACATCGTTGAGGGACTCCCACAGGGGAAGGGGCTCGACCTCGCCGAAGCGGCGCCAGTGATGGGACATGACGCCCGAATCATCGGCACAAACAACTACGACGACACGAAGGGCTCGGACATCATCGTGGTCACTAGCGGCATTGCCCGCAAGCCAGGGATGAGCCGTGATGATCTCATCAACACGAATGCAGGGATCGTCCGCAGCGTTGTCACCGAGGCAACCAAGCGTTCACCTGATGCGATCTTGGTGATCGTGACGAATCCTCTTGATGCAATGTGTCACGTGGCTCTGAAGGCCTCTGGATTCCCGAAGAAGCGCGTGATTGGCATGGCCGGCACACTTGACTCGGCGCGCTTCCGACACTTTATCGCGACGGAGACTGGGGTTAGTGTGGAAGATGTGCGCGCCTTCGTACTGGGCGGACACGGCGACACAATGGTGCCGCTCCCGCGCTACTCCGCAGTTGGAGGAATCCCCCTTCCCGAGATGCTGAGTGCGGATCGTATCGAGGCGATCGTGAAGCGGACGCGGAGCGGTGGCGCGGAGATCGTGGAGCTCCTCAAGACGGGGAGCGCCTTCTACGCACCGGCCGCTGCCACCTTTGAGGTGGTGGAGAGCATCTTGCTCGATCGTCGCCGCCTGATTCCGTGCGCCGCGTATCTCGAGGGTGAGTACGGCGTGCAGGGGCTCTACGTTGGGGTGCCAGTGGTGATCGGTGCGAGTGGCATCGAGAAGATCATCGAGATCACGCTGGCCCCTGAGGAGAGCGCCGCCTTCAAGAAGTCGGCCGATGCGGTGCAGGAGCTCGTCGCGCTGCTCTAGTTGCGGACGTGAGCTAGAACCAGCGGGTGGTGATCACTTTCTTCGTGGTGTAGAACTCCACCCCGTCGCGTCCCGTGGCGTGCAGATCGCCGAAGAAGCTCTTTCGCCGACCACTGAAGGGGAAGAAGGCCATCGGTGCCGCAACGCCCACATTGACGCCGAGCATCCCTGAGGTGGCGCGGCGTTTGAACTCACGCGCCGCCTTCCCCGAGGCGGTGTAGATGGAGCCGGCGTTGCCGTACTCGTTGGTCTCGGCCATCAGGCGCAGCGCCTCGTCCAGGTCTTTGGCGTAGAGGACGGAGAGGATCGGCCCGAACACCTCCTCGCGCGCGAGCGGTGAGTGCTCTTCAATGCTGAGCATCGTCGGACCAACAAAGAATCCCTTCGTTGGACCAGTGCCGCGTCCGTCGCGAATCATTGTTGCGCCAGCGGCGACCCCCTCATCAACGAGGCGATGGATGCGCTCGCGCGCCTCGCCTCGAATCACGGGGCCGAGCGAGACACCTTCGTCAAGGCCGAAGCCCATCTTGATCGTCTCAGCATGTTCCACCAGCTTTGAGAGGAGTCGCTCACGTGCATCGCCAACAACGGTGAGGACAGACCCTGCCAGGCAGCGCTGCCCTGCGTTGCCGAAGGCTGATTCCGCAATGTTCGGCACGCTCTGGTCGAGCACTGCGTCCGGCATGGCGATGATGTGGTTCTTCGCTCCGCCGAGCGCCTGGACGCGCTTCCCGTTCTTTGATGCCGTCTCGTAGACGATTCGCGCGACGCGCTCAGAGCCGACGAAGCTCACCGCGTCCACACCCGGATGGCTGATCAGGCCGGTCACCGTCTCCACCGCGCCGTGCACCAGGCTGACCACACCCGTTGGGATCCCGACCTCTTCGCAGAGTTCTACGATGCGCTGCGACGAGAGCGGCGTGCGCTCTGAGGGCTTCAGGATGAAGCTGTTCCCACAGGCGATCGCGAGTGGGAGCATCCACATTGGCACCATGAATGGGAAGTTGAACGGGGTGATGCCGGCGACGACACCGACGGGGAAGCGCACCATCTCCGTATCGATGCCGCGGGAGATCTGGTCGAGGTTTTGGCCCATCAGTAGCGTTGGCGCGCCGCAGGCGAAGTCGACCACCTCAATGCCGCGGCGCACCTCACCAGCCGCGTCGGAGAAGACCTTCCCGTTTTCAGTAGTGACCAACTTGGTCAGTGCCTCACGGTTGTCCAAGAGCGCCTCGCGTAGTTTGAAGAGGTAGGTGGCGCGCTCGGGCGGTGGCATCTCACCCCACTCGAAGGCGGCGGCACGGGCGCCTGCGACGGCGGCGGCAACGTCGGCGGTGTTGGAGAGGGGGACGTGCGCAAGGATCTGCTCAGTGGCCGGGTTTGGGACAACGAGCGTCTCGTTTGAGGATGACGTGACCCATCGGCCCGCGATGAAGTTCTTCAGGGTCTCTGGCGCCTTCTGTGCAGCCAGTCGCTCGATGTTCATTGGCATAGCGGCATTCTGCCGTAGGGGTGGACGTTGTGCCGCAGGGCGCGGAAGTGTCGCACGCTGTGCGACATCGGCGGCTATTCTCTCCGTACGCGGTCGATTGGCCGAGGCAGCGAAGGGGGTCCCATGGCGGCAGTGAACGTTCGCACCGGGATGAGCGGAGCCGAGATCGTCGCTCTCTCGAAGCGCCACACCATGACCGAGTGGTCCCCACAGGCCTCTGCGAACCCAATTCCCATCGAACACGCAAAGGGTTCGTGGTTCTGGACGCCCGAGGGAGACAAGTTCCTCGACTTCAACAGCCAGTTGATGTGCACCAACATCGGTCACGGCGATGAGCGCGTGTTGAAGGCGATCACCGAACAGGCGGCGAAGCTCGCCTATGCCAATCCTTTCATGGCAACCGAACCGCGCGCTCGTCTCGGTCAGAAACTCGCCAAACTGTGCCCAGGCGACATTGATGCCTTCTTCTTCACAAATGGTGGTGCTGAGGCTGTCGAGAACGCCTTCCGCATCGCGCGACTCTTCACCGGGCGGCACAAGATCGCCGCGCGTTACCGCTCGTATCACGGCGGCACCTCGGGTGCACTCACGGCGACGGGTGACCCGCGGCGCTGGTTCACGGAGCCAGGGATGCCTGGTGTCTTCCGCATTCCAGACTTCCACGAGTTCGGCGCAGATGCGCCGCGTCCGGCCGCCGAGGTGCTCGCAGAGACCGAGAAGATCCTCAAGTTCGAAGGGCCGCACACTGTGGCTGCGATCATCATCGAGAGCGTGGTCGGCACGAACGGCATTCTCATTCCGCCAGACGGCTACATGCAAGGGATGCGAGAGCTCTGCGACCGCTACGACATCCTCCTCATCGCGGACGAAGTGATGGGTGGATTCGGTCGCACGGGGAAGTGGTTCGCCATCGATCACTGGGGCGTGGTCCCAGACATGATCACCATGGCGAAGGGTTTGACCAGCGCCTATGTGCAGCTTGGTGCGCTCGGAATGCGCCGCCACATCGCAGATCACTTCGCCGAGAAGGTCTTCGGCGCAGGGCTCACGTACAACAGTCACCCGCTCGCCTGCGCCACGGCGCTCGCGACAATCGACGTGTACGAAGAGGATGGTTTGATCGAGCGTGCAGCGGAAAGCGGCAAGAAGCTGCGCGCGCATCATGAGCGGATGAAAGCGAAACATCCCTGCGTCGGTCCAATTCGCAACATCGGGCTCTTCGGGATCATGGAGCTTGTGCGAGATCCAAAGAGCGGTACGCCGATCGCTGGATTCAACGAGACGGTGCCGGAGATGGCTGCACTCGGGAAGTTCTTCCGCGCCAACGGGCTCTACACGATCGTCCGCTGGAACGGCTTCTTCACGAACCCACCGCTCATCATCAGCGACGACGAGTTGGACTTCGCCTTTGACGTGATCGATCGCGGACTCTCGGAGGTCGACGCCGCGCTCGGACTCGCCTGATGTCCAGCGATGCGATGCGTGGCACGCCGATCGGCGCTGGCTCCGCCGCCCCAGTCCTCGTCCAAGTGGTTCGAGGAGCGATCGTGGAGGCCCACCATCGTGGCGATGTGGTCATCGTTGGGGACGGGGGGGTCGTGCGCGCCGCACTCGGGGCGCCAGATCGACTGATCTCGCTTCGTTCTGCAATCAAGCCATTCACGGCGGTTGCGGTTCTCTTGGCCGTGGAGGCATCTGGCGGCGAGGTCAGCAGCGAAACTCTCGCACTCGCCTCAGCAAGCCATGCCGGGTCTGAGGAGCACGTCGCGGTCGCCGAGGAGATGGTTCGGCGGTACAAACTTGACGTTGACCTCCTCGTGCACGGACGTCCCTCACCAATTCGCAGTGGTTCACGTGGGACCCTGCTGCAACACATGTGCTCTGGGCAGCATCTCTCGCTGCTCATGCTCGCAAAGGCGCTCGGAGTTGATGGACGTGGATATGACGGTTATGAGCACCCAGTTCAGCAGCGCCTTCGAGCAGTAGTCGGCCAGCTCCTCGGCACGGAACTCGGCGTCGCGCCGTGGGGGATGGATGGCTGCGCGATTCCCACGTACGCCGTGCCGCTGCACGTTGCGGCCGAAGGGGCACGTCGCTGGGCAAACCCTGATGCATCCGGACTCTCATCGGAACTCACCGATGCGTTGCGGCGCGTGCGCGCCGCGGCGATCGCGCACCCGCGCTTGATCGCTGGAGGAGGATTCCTCGACACCGACCTCATCCGTGGCGGAGACGGGGTCGTGGTGGCAAAACAGGGAGCCGAAGGCCTCTGTCTTGTTGGCGCGCCTGGAATTGGGATCGCCCTACACACCGACGATGGTGATGCTGCCGCGCGTGCTGGTCGCGTTGCGACCGTTGCAGCACTGCGCGCTGCGGGCGCCGCGGTTGCGAGCTCCACGGCACTCGACCTTCATCGGACGGTGCAACTGCCAGATCCGCGCGGCGGTTCGGCGCTCGCCTACGCAGAGGCGACGAGCGCATTTGACGCGCTGCGCTTGAGCTAACAGTGTCGCCGGCGCGGATGCGAGCGGGCGACGCATGGCAGGTGCTCGGTCTGCCACCCGCGCCAACGGTGGAGCGTGTGAAGCGCGCGTATCGAAGTCTTGCGAAGTCGTTGCATCCTGATGCGGTTGGCGGGAAGTCAAAGCCGGCGGCGTTCGCCCATTTGACGGAAGCGTACGAAGTGGCGCTCGCCGAAGCGATCGCAGCGAATCGACACGGACCAGCTGCGGCACGACCTGCCCCGACTCCACGTGTACGCCCGCGTCGCGCTGCGGTGCCTCAAGAGCCAGCGAGGGTTCACGAGACGGAGCAACCTCGTGCGCGTCCCGGCTCCACCACATATGACGGAGCCAGCGCAAGTGATGGAGATCAAGTCTGGGACGGGGCGCAGTGGGTTGGAGCAGATTCTGGAACGTACTGGCGCGTCAATCCGAAAGAGTATGCAGACCCACGAAAGCACGGCGCGGAGTATCGTGCGCGTGGGAAACGTCCAGTTCGTCGCGATGGAAGGTCGTCACGTCAGTCGTATGCGGCAGTGACAGGAAACCAGGAGGACGGCGCGGTCGCTGCGTGGCCGAGAGTGGAGTGGCGGCTCTTCAATGCACTCGCGGCATGGGCTCCGCTACTCGTCGCCGAACCACTCCTCCCAGGAGTTGCAGTCGAGCTGCTTCTCTTCGGCCTCTTGATGCTTGCGCCACGTGTCGCCTGGTCGGGCGCGCGCGGGAGCGTCGCACTGATGGTCGTCGCCCTCCCGTGGTCTCTGGCCGCCACGTTTGGGCTCCCACTCCCGTCAACAGAAGGGATCGGTATCGCGGTGGCGCTGATCTGGGCTGCCGCCTACGGATTTACGGCGCTCCTCTCCTGGAGCGGCCGACTCTCACCGCGTCCGTGGTTGGCGCGCGACGCAGGGTTCAGGCAGGACGCGGGGTAGGATTCACCCATGGTCTCCGCAACGCGCGCAGGTTCGAATCGTGCCGCACTCTCGGCTGCTGCACAGGAGTACATCCTTTCATTCCGATCGCACCCCGATGTGGAAGGCGTGACCCCTTCGTTGGTTGCAAAAGACCTCGAGGTGAGCAAGCAGGCGGCTGCGGAGATGTTCAAGCGCCTCGCCGAAGATAAGCTGATTGTTGGATGCACTGGACATGCGCGACTCTGGAAGCTCACCGCGGCGGGCGAGGCGGCGGCCGATGCAATCTTCAAGCGACATGCACTCCTTGAGTGGCTCCTCACCGGTGTTGTTGGACTCTCGTGGGCGGCTGCGGACGCCGAGGCACGTCGCCTGCACGCCGTGATCTCACCAGCGCTAGAAGAGCGCCTCGACGAGATGCTCGGGAATCCTCAGACCTGCCCGCACGGGAACCCAATCGATCGCGCGACAGAGGCGCGCCGACCGAAGGGGAGACCGCTCGCGGAGCTGGAGGCGGGTGAGGTAGCAACGATCTATCGAGTGACGGAGGCGGCCGAGGCGGACGGTGCGCTACTCAGCTATCTCGAGGCCCGTGGGCTCGTGCCGGGCGCATCCGTCTCGGTCCTCTCCCGCAGCAGTTCGCTTGACTCCCTCACGCTCGATGGACCGATCGGCCGCGCCACGCTCGGCCTACGCCCCGCGACGCTCATTCATGTGTTGCAGGGGAGGGTCGACCAGACGCTCTTCCATCGTGTTGCAGGCCTGGCGAAATGAGTGGCGAGATGCGCGTACGGATTGCACCGAGCCCCACTGGTCCGTTCCACATTGGAACCGCACGCACCGCACTCTTCAATCTCCTCTTCGCCCGCAGACACGGAGGAACCTACATCGTGCGCGTGGAAGACACCGACACTGCGCGCTCGACCGTAGAGCATGAGGAGGACATCCTCGAAGGGCTGCGCTGGCTCGGGCTTGAAGCGGATGAGGGCGTTGTCAGCGCGAACGAAGAGCGCGGGGGACGCGGTCCATATCGGCAGTCGGCTCGCAGCGCGCGCTACGCTGAAGTTGCGGCGCAACTCTACACAGCGGGACTTGCGTACTACTGCTTCTGTACAAGCGCGGAGCTAGACGCGGAGCGGAGTGCGCGCGAGAAGGCGAAGCTTCCGCCCCGATACTCTGGCCGATGCGCGGGGATCGCGGCCGACGAAGCGGCGGGACGCGTCGCGGCGGGAGAGGCGGCCGCATTGAGATTCCGCATCAAGCCGGGCGTGGTGGCGATTGATGACCTCGTCCGAGGTCGGGTGGAGATCGACGCTGAAGCACTCGGCGGCGATCTCGTGATCCTTCGCGCGGACGGTTCGCCGCTCTACCACTTCACCGTAGTCGTGGACGATGCGGATATGGGAATCACCCATGTGATCCGCGGGGAGGATCACCTCTCCAACACGCCGAAACACATTCTCCTCTTCGAGGCGCTTGGTGTGACGCTTCCGAAGTTTGCGCATCTACCGCTGATCTTGAACCCAGATCGGACCAAGATGAGCAAGCGGAAGAGCCAGACGGCAATCTCGGAGTACCGCGCGGAGGGGTTCCTCAAGGAGGCGATCATCAACTTCCTCGCGCTCCTCGGTTGGTCTACGGGGAGTGACGATGAGATCCTCAGTATGGAAGAGATCCAGGCAAGATTCTCTCTGGAGCATGTGCAGAAGGCAGGGGCCGTTTTCGATCGCACCCGACTCGAATGGATCAACGGCCAGTGGATTCGGAAGCTGACGCACGAGGATCTCTTGGCACGCCTGCGCCCCTTCTATGATCGAGCTGCCGTCGATGGTCGTATTGGACGTCCCGCAACTGATGGCGAGATTGCCGCGCTCCTCCCGTTGATTCGAGAGCGCATTCCGCTCCTCTCGTCTGCGATCGAACTCACCGACTTCCTCTTCTTGGATGCGCTGCAGCATGACCCAGCTCTTCTCGTACCGAAGCGTTGGGAGGCGGCTACAGCCCGCGCCGCGCTCGAGGCGGCGCGTCCCCTGATTGCAGATGGGATCGGCGAGGGCGACGCGCCACTCCTTGATGCGCCGGATGCACTAGAGGCGAAGCTGCGCACGCTCGCTGATGAGCGGGGCTGGAAGGCAGGCGACCTCTTCATGGCCCTCCGCGCAGCGACAACTGGTCGCACCGCGACGCCACCACTCTTCGACAGCATGAGGCTCCTCGGTCGCGCGGCGGTCCTCACGCGCATTGATCAGGCGATCGCCGTTCTGCGCGGAGCCTGAGGCGCTGTTCACACATCGTTAACGTACACGCGGGAGGGTTGCATGGTGAAGAGTGAGACGTCACGAATCCTCCTTGTCGAGGACGAGCGGCCGCTGCGGGAGGCACTCGCGGAAGCGCTGAGCGCTGACGGCTTCTCCGTGGAGCAGGCGGCGACAGGTACTGCCGGGCTCGCATCCTTTCGCGCGAATCCACCCGATCTTGTGCTCCTAGATCTGATGCTCCCCGAGATGGGTGGCATTGAGGTGTGTCGAGCGATTCGTACGAGCTCCAGCGTGCCAGTCATTATGGTCACTGCGAAAGCGTCTGAGACGGATCGCATTGCCGGCCTCAACCTTGGCGCTGATGATTACGTGACGAAACCGTTCTCTTCGCGTGAGCTCGCTGCGCGAATCCGCGCGGTGCTCCGGCGCAGCGGGGCAGCGCCAACACCGAGCGCTGAGCGGTTGGTGAGGATTGGAGAGGCGGAGGTTGACCTCGAGGGACAACGGATTCTTCGACATGGCGCTGTCGTGCACGTGAAGCCGAAGGCATTCCAGCTCCTCGCCTTCCTCATCGCCAACGCCGGCCGTGTCTATAGTCGCGAGCAGTTACTGGATCGGGTCTGGGGCTATGACTACGCTGGGGAGACTCGTACGGTGGACGTCCATATGCACGCCCTCCGCCGCGCGATCGAAGCGACACCGGCCAGCCCCGTGGCCCTGCAGACGGTCCGCAACATCGGCTACGTGCTCCGACGCACCACCTGAGCTCCCTCAATCCGCCGCGAGGCGGGCGGCGCGGGTAGGATGTCCAGATGCGAACAGGAAACCTCTTTTTCAGTACGTTGCGCGAGGACCCCGCCGATGCGGAGATGCCCTCCCATCGACTCTTGCTCCGCGCTGGGTACATCCGCCCTCTCGGTGCAGGAATCTATTCGCTCCTTCCACTCGGAATGCGCGTCAACGCGCACGTCACCCAGGTGATCCGTGAAGAGATGAACGCAATCGGTGGCCAGGAGATGCTGATGCCGGTCGTTCACCCCGCCGATCTCTGGCGAGAGACAGGACGGTACGACCAGATTGGCCCTGAGATGGGCCGGTTCAAGGATCGTGGTGGACGCGACATGGTGCTCGCCATGACGCACGAAGAGGTGGTGACCGACCTTCTCCGCAAGTTGGTGAACTCCTGGCGACAACTCCCGCAGCAGGTCTATCACTTCCAAACGAAG
This sequence comes from Candidatus Limnocylindrus sp., assembly GCA_046081085.1. Lineage (GTDB taxonomy): Bacteria > Chloroflexota > Limnocylindria > Limnocylindrales > Limnocylindraceae > Limnocylindrus. Next base: position 33,106 of record JBJTVF010000063.1, on the reverse strand, counting down.
TGGCGCGACGAACCTCGCTCTCGTGGTGGCCTGATTCGCGTCCGCGAGTTCACGATGAAGGATGCCTATTCGGCGGATCGTGATGAGGCAGGGCTCGATCACTCATACGCGCTCTACTACCACGCCTATACACGCATATTCGCGCGACTCGGCCTAAAGACGATTGCCGTCGCGAGCGATGTGGGGATGATGGGCGGCACAGGAGCCCATGAGTTCATGTCGCCGAGCGAGTACGGCGAGGATACCCTCGTGATCTGTGACGCATGCTCCGGCGCCTCAAATCGGCAGGTCGCGCGAGTGCGCAGGGCAACGCCCGTTGAGGCGGCACCACTTCCGCGCGAGGAGGTGAAGACACCAAGCGCCCCCACGATTGAGGCACTTGCGGCCCTTCTCGGCGTCCCGTACGAGCAGACCGCCAAGGCAGTCTTCTTCGTAGATCGCGACCATCGGTTGATTGTTGCGATTGTGCGGGGCGACGATGATGTGGAGGAGACGAAGTTGGCGAATGCGATCGGCGCGCGTGATCTGCGACCAGCGCGCGAAGAGGAGATTGTGGCCGCAAACATGGTGCCAGGCTACGCGTCGCCGGTCGGCGCCAAGGGGGCGCTCGTGGTGGTTGACGAACTCGTGGCTTCATCGGCGAATCTCGTTGCCGGCGCAAACAAGGAGGGATACCACTTCAAGAATGTCAACATCCCCCGTGACTTCACCCCAGACCACGTGGTAGACCTTGCATCCGCGAAGTCGGGTGACGGCTGCCTCTCGTGCGGTGCTCCCGTTCGACTCGAAAAGGGGATCGAGGTCGGAAACATCTTCAAACTAGGCACGCGGTATACGGCGGCACTCGGCGCCGAGTATCTCGACGAGGCTGGTGTGAAGCGACCGATCATCATGGGCTCATACGGCATTGGCGTAGGGCGCGCAGCGGCGTGCGTTGCCGAGGCGTATCACGATGAGAAGGGGCTCGCCTGGCCGACCGCGGTGGCCCCGTTCGACGCCCAGGTGGCGCTGCTCGGAAGCAACAAGGACCCTCGCATTGAGGCATCGGCCGCCGCGTTGGAGGCTGCCGCCGCGAGCGCCGGGCTCGAGCTGTTGGTTGACGATCGAGAGGAGTCGCCTGGCGTGAAGTTCGCCGACGCAGAGTTGCTTGGAGCTCCGTGGGTCGTGACGATCTCGCCACGATCGCTCGATGCGGGCGGCGCCGAGATGACGCGACGTGTCAACGGCAAACGGGACATCGTGCCGCTGGCGGATGTTGTGGAGCGGATCGCCGCCCAAAAGCGTATTGATCGCGAGATGATTGAGAGTGACCTTGCCGCTCGAGGGTTTCCGCCGACGTACGTCGGCGCATCTTCGGGCAGATGATCGAGACGTTTAGCCCAACACTTCTTGTCGCGGCACTCTTCGCCTTCGCCGCCCTCATCCTCGCGGGGAGACTTCGCCGTCGGCGTTTCCAGGTAGATGACAGCACGTCGCGTGCTGCCCGTGAAGGGGAGCGGGCAGACCGTGAGTCGGCCCGAGCGGAGCGCCGCGCGCAGCGTCTCGATGCACTGCTCGACGCCACGGATGATGCCGTGCTGCGCGTGCTTCCAGACCTCACGATTCGTGCAGCAAGTCCAGCGTGCAGAGAGATCTTGGCGCGTGAAGTAGACGACCTTCGCGGCCGCCCGCTGATTGAAGCGACCGTCGATCATCGGCTTGAGGAGCTAGCGAGCGAGGCCTTGGGCGGGAGGATCTCTCGAGGAGAGATCTCACTGCGAGATCTTCGCCCCGGTCACTCGGATGAGATGCGGCACGTTCAAGTAACTGCGGCCCCTGACGGCGATGACGGGGCATGGATACTTCTGCGAGATCTCACGGAGGTGGTGCGACTTCGACAGATCCGCACCGAATTCGTCGACAACCTCTCGCATGAACTTCGGACGCCGCTCAGCACGATTCGACTGCTCGCCGAATCGATTGCGACCGCAGGGGATCGCGGCGACGCCAGCGGCGCGAAGGAGCGCGCCTCGCAGATCGAGGTTGAAGTGCTGCATCTCGTGCAGATGGCAGACGAGATGCTTGATCTGGCGACCCTTGAATCAGGCGAGGTGGCACTGCGCAAGGCTCCGGTCGATCTGCAAGACCTGGCTCAGGAAGTTGCCACACGGTTCACCCCTGTCGCCACCCGGCATGGCGGAAAGATCTTGGTCGAAGAGGTTGGTCCTGGGCCGTGGATCGTGCCAGGGGATCGAGATCGACTGCGGCAGGTGTTCGCAAACCTTGTGCACAACGGCGTGAAGTACAGTCGACCGGAGGGGAGGGTCACCATTCGCCTCTCTCGATCTCCAGCGACTGAGCCGAACCCTTATCTTCAGATCCTCGTCGCGGATGAGGGGATTGGCATCGAACGCCGACACCTTTCGCGAATCTTTGAGCGTTTCTATACGGTCGAGCGCATTCCGAACGACACCCCCTCGGTGGGCGGCGCAGGCACCGGACTCGGACTTGCGATCGCACGTCACGCAGTACTCCGCCACGGCGGAAGCATTGACGTCGACTCCACCGTTGGGGTCGGAACGACGTTTACGATTCGCCTCCCATTCCGCTGAGCGAACCTGATCTGGTGGAGAGGGCTGGAGCGCCACCCGCAACGTCGGCCGCGGAGAGGGCAGGTCGTCCACTCCGACTCGCACACCGTGGCGTGCATGGCGGCGCATTAGGACACGCGGAAAACACACTCCCCGCACTTCTCGCCGCAGCGCCGACTGGGTGTGATGGCGTGGAGTTTGATCTGCGCTTCTCACGCGATGGGGTCCCGGTCATCATTCATGACGAAACCCTCGCTCGCACGCATGGGGACGAACGAGCGGTGAGTGATCTTGATGCGAGCGAACTCCGGCTTCTCGACGTACCTACGCTGGCTGAGGCACTTGCGTTGCTCCCTGACACGCTCTTCCTTGACCTTGAGCTGAAGGAGCCACCACTGCCGAACTTCTTCGAAGTCCTTCGGGCGAGGTCCATGGACGCTGGTGCGCAGCTGGTGATCTCAAGCTTTGATGAGGACGCCCTGCGAGACGTGGGCCGACGCGCACCGTTCTGGTCACGCTGGCTCAACGTGGAGTCTCCATCCGCTGAGGCGCATGCACGAGCACTGGCGCTTGAGGTAGACGGTGTCTCTGTAGAGAAGTCGCTCCTTGGCAGCGAGTGGGTGAGGGATCTACAGGCTGGGGGACTTGAGCTTGCGGTGTGGACGCTCCGCACGCGTGACGATCTCGCCTACCTCTCTCATCCAGGGTTGGTCGCCGCCTGCGTCGAAGCGGAGGCTCGTTAGCGCTCGTCCTTTGGAGCACGGAAGAGCGACGGCGGTGCGATCGTCACAAGTCGACCTCCCCCCGCGCTCACACCGTTCGGCATATCGATGCGAATCAGTGCGCCCTTCTCTACGGAGAGACTTGCAATCCCAGTGAGTTCGCTCAGCAGCCGACTCAAATTCGGTTCATGTCCAACCAGGGCGAGTCGAGCAACACCCTTTCGGTCAAACATTCGCGCGAGTTGCGCGAGCGGTGGACCATCAAGGAGTCGCTCATCAGCGACCGCTTCGACCTCAAGGACAGCGGAGAGGACGGTGGCGGTCTCAGCGCATCTTCGCGTGGGCGAGTAGCGGATCGCATCGAACGCCGTCTCTGCAGCGAGGAGCGTGGCGGCAAGACGAGCGACCTGCTTCACCCCTTTGCCGCTGAGTGGTCGTTCAGCGTCTGGGCCGATCCACTCGGATGGGTCGCCCGCGTCTGCGTGGCGGATGAGGTACAGCGTCTCCCCAGTTCGCGCCGCCTTCGCAGCGCTCACGGATTCAGGTCTTCCACCTCGCCAGAGACGAGGTAGACGATATCTTCGGCAATGTTGGTCGTCCGGTCGCCAATCCGCTCAAGGTAGTGCGCAGCGAAGAGGAGGCGCGTGCCGCGCTCGACGTTGCCCTTATCGGCCTCCATGAGCGAGACGCACTCATCAAAGGACTTGCGGTACAGCGCATCAATCTGGTCGTCACTGACCGCAACCTGACGGGCCCGCACGGCGTCAGAGTCGACGAGTGCAAGGAGGACGCCGTGGAGCTGCGCCGCAGCGAGTTCGCCAATCTCTGGCAGGTGCAGGTAACGCTGAAGGGCCGGCTCAGGAGCGAGCTGTTTCGCCACCTTCGCCACCGAAGAGGCGTGATCGGCGATGCGCTCGAGCTCATAGGCAACATGGTTCATCGTGAGCAGGTTTCTCAGGTCGCGGGCAACCGGACTCTGTGTCGCGATCGTGGTGGTGATCACGCTGATGACCTCATGTTGCATGCTGTTGATGTTGCGGTCGTTGACGATGATCTTCTCAGCGAGCGCGGCGTCATGAGTGGTGAGTGCCGTGAGCGCGTCTCTGATTGCCGCTTCCGTAAGGCTCCCCATGCGCACGATGACCTCTTTGACTTGTCGCAGCTCACGGTCAAGCGGGTCACGGGCCCCTTGAGGCGCAGGGGTTGCGCCGGCAGCACTTGTTGAGCGCGCCAAGATTTCGTTGATCTCGTGTTCCACTCGACCCGGCTCTTTTTCGTCGTTCATCCCAAACTCCTCCCAGGGTTCCCCCTGGCTGTTCGTTACATCGTAGCGCCCCGCTAGGATGGCGGGGTGAAGCGAACTCCCCTCGGCCCCGCCTCTCGATCCTCCGCCGTCAGTCGTGGGGGGGCACGTGATCGCGCGGTAAACGCCACCACGCCACGCATCGGGGCAGTTGCTGATATCGGCTCGAACTCAATCCACCTGTTGGTTGCGGTAACGGATGGCGTGCGCCTGGGCGCGCTCACCGATGAGTCGATCCCGTCAGAACTCGGCCGCCTCGTTGAGCGGCGCGAAGAGATTGGCAGCAAGGCAACAAGTGACGTCATTGATGCACTCGACCGATTCCACGCACGAGCGCTCCGACTCGGTGCGCACGCCCTCACAGTGGTCGCCACGGAGCCGCTCCGGCGCGCAAGCGATAGAGCCAGCGTGATCAAGGAGATCCGCAGTCGACTCGGACTTGATCCGATCGTCCTTGAGCACGAAGAAGAGGGCTTTCTCACGGTCCTAGGCCTGATTCACCCGCACGACCGTTCGAAGCCGCTACTTGTTGGCGATATCGGCGGCGGCTCAACGGAAATCGTGCGCTTAACCCCTGGTCGGGCTCCCGCGGCCCTAGGGTTCTCAATCGGCTCGGCACGTTTGATGACCCGCGTGAACTATGGGGATCCGCCGAAGTTGCGTGAGTGGCGCGCGCTTCGAGATCATGCGCAGACAGCCTTCAGTCACCTGCCAGCGGGGGACGCGGCGCAACTAGTCCTCGTTGGAGGTACCGCGACGCGACTCTTGAAACTGGTTCCAGAGACCTTGCTCACCCAGAAGGTTAGACCTGCTGATTTGCGATTGATGGGGGAGCGGCTCGCCTCGCTCTCTGCGGCGGAGATCTCAAGCGCGTATGCGCTCTCCGAGCGACGAGCGCGACTCCTCCCCGCTGGGCTCTCCATCCTTGAGGCGCTGCTTCAGCAGACGGGAGTGACAGACCTACGTGTCGACCGTGGTGGGATTCGTGAAGGAGTGATCATTGCCGAGGCGCTCGGCGGATCCTCATGGCGCAGTGCGCTGGGCGATCTCGTCAGAGCGCAGCGATAGCCGACTCGAGCTTTGACTGACGGCTAGGTGTAAGCGTCTCATCTTGAGCAAAGAACTCTTGGAGGATCTCAGCAAGCTCCGTTGCTTCCCCGTCATTGATCGAAGGGATGAATTCAACTTCAAGCTCACTCCAATGCGTATGACCTGACCGAATCTCGTCCATGGTGAGGTCTGCGACAGAGCTCCCATCAAGGTGGAGCGACCAACTTCTTCGCCGCTGTTGCAACCTCACAACCTCTTGAAGCTCTGATGCGAGCTGGACTCCAATCTCGTGCACGATCTCGACAGGGATCTGGTCGCTCTCACGCTCAATCTCATCGCGTTGATGAAATGCGCCAGTCTGCGTTGCGTTGCGTTTTAGCGTGTAGCGCGTTGGTGCGCCAGCCGTCTCGCGCCTGCGCAGGGCCCAGCCGCGGCTGATGAGCGATGCCGTGTGATCGAGGTAGATGTCAGTGATCTCCTTGACCGCTGACTCGCGGCCGAGGCTCCACCCGGGAGGGAGTAGAGGAGGCACCGATGACCGAGCGATGTACTTGAGCTCTCGTTCGCGGTTCATGCGCTAGAGCGTACGCTCAGTCGGTGGGGTATCGGCAGCCCACGCCGCCAGACGCTTGAACTCAGCAAAGCTTGAGTAGGCAGCGCCGTCAGGCTTCAGGTCTTCTTCGCGCAACCAGGCGCCATCTGGTTGCAAGGTCCAGCTGTTGCGACGGTCTGCGAGTAGGACGCGCAACACCTCCTCGCAGCGGCTAATGGAGGCGGGCTCGAGCAGCGGGAAGAGGACTTCAACGCGACGATCAAGGTTTCGATCCATGAGGTCTGCACTTCCGGCGAACCACTCCGCACGACCTGCAATGTTGAAGTGGTAGAGGCGACTGTGCTCAAGGAACTCGCCGATCACCGATCGGATGTGGAGGCGCCCTTCGTGGCGAACTGGATCAGGGATGAGGCCGCACATTCCGCGCACGATCAGGTCGATCCTGACGCCGCGTTCCGCCGCGACATCCAGGAGTCTGATCATCTCTGTGTCTACGAGCGCATTCACCTTTGCCGCAAGGTATGGCCGTCCACCTCGCTCTGCGTCTTCGATAGCGGCGCCTATCCGCTGCCCGATGGCATGACGTAGTTGCGCCGGTGCAACGACGAGGCGTTGATAGTCGGCGTGTTTCGAGAGGCCGGTCAGGTAGTTGAACAGTGCGCTTAGGTCCGCTCCGAACGCGTGGTCGACCGTAAAGAGTGAGAGGTCGGTATAGAGACGAGCGGTACGAGGGTTGTAATTCCCAGTAGACAGATGCACGTAGCGGCGAATCTCTCCGTCCTCCCTTCGGGCGATCAGTGTTGCCTTGCAGTGCGTCTTCAGGCCACTCATCCCATAGATGACATGTGCCCCCGCCTCTTCGAGCCTCCTCGCCCATTCAATGTTTGCCGCTTCATCAAAGCGCGCCTTCAGCTCGACCAGAACGACCACCTCTTTTCCTGCGCGTGCAGCTTGGATCAGGTGGCTGGGGATGCTTGATACGGCACCCGTCCTGTAGAGGGTCGAGCGGATGGAGAGGACATCAGGGTCGATCGATGCCTGCTGGAAGAGCCGCTCGGCACTCGCATCAAAACTCTCATACGGGTAGTGCAGCAGCAGATCGCCCTCTTGGATGACACGGAAGAGGTCAGCGCCCCCGTCGGCCGCGCGTGGGGCCTCGGCGATCTTTGTGGGAGTGACGGGATGCCAGGCGGGACTGTGGAGGTTCGGGAGCTGGAGCGCTGCGATCTCACCGCCCACAGTGAGATCTAGCACGCCGTCAACCTCGGAGAGCGCATCAGGCTGAAGTTCAAATCCTGTCAGGAGAAGATTGCGAATCTCTGCGGGGGCCGATGCCTCGATCTCCACCCGTACGACCTTGCCGAAGCGACGCTGTCGCAACTCCTCCTCGATCGCCGCGAGAAGGTCATCCGCTTCGCCCTCTTCAACCTCAATGTCCGCGTCTCGTGTGATGCGAAACGTGTGCGCATTAATGAGCTCGTGCCCCACGAAAAGCTGTCCAATGTGGGCGCGGATCAGTTCTTCCAAGAGCATCGCGCGACCGCGATCGATCTGTATCAGTCGCCCCAGGATCTGGGGTACCTTGACGCGCGCGAAGAATCGTTCGCCTCGCTCCGGATCATTGAGATGCACTGCGAGCGAGAGGCTGAGACTGCTGACATACGGGAATGGGTGACCAGGATCGATCGCGAGAGGTGTGAGCACAGGGAAGATCTCTTGCTTGAAGCGAGCCGTCAGTCGTTCCTGCGTCGCACCATCAATCTCCTTCCAGGGAACCAAGGTGAGGCCGGCGTCGGAGAGTTCGGTCGTCAGTTCACACCATGCCTCTTGAGTCGCCTGCATCAAGAGCGCGGCCGCCTCGCGAATCGCGCGCATCTGTTCCGTCGGAGCGCGGCCGTCCGCACCTGCGGCCTGCACTCCAGCGTCTATCTGTTCACGAATTCCGGAGACACGGACAGCGAAGAATTCGTCGATGTTTGATGCGACGATGCCGAGGAACTTGAAGCGGTCAAGGAGCGGTGTGCGTGAGTCACGTGCCTCATGAAGGACTCGGGCATTGAAGGCGAGGGCGGAGAGCTCGCGACTGACGACGAGGCGGCGACTGGTCTCCTGCGACTCAGCCATGTGGGGCGCCGATGCACGCTGCACAGCCGCAGTTGCTGCGCAGCAGCGACCACGTGTAGTAGCCAGTTCGATGTCCGTCCGCCCAGAAGAGGCAGAGCGCGTAGCTTCCAACGAGCTCGCCACCGGTGAAGGTTGTTTGCTGCTCTGTGAGCGAAGGATTTGCGTCGAGCCAACCAGGAAGTCCAGCCTCACCGCGGCAGTACGCGCACGGGCAGAGCCAACGGAGGGCTACCGCATCGAATTGACTCTGGTGTCCATCCGCCCAGTCCAACTCCACCCGCTGCCCTTCACGGATGATTCGAATGGCGTTCGGGCTCGATTCGCTCTGCATCCCTTGAGTCTACGGGTGGTTCGTAAACGCCCCGCACGAGGCGGCTACCATAGATGGGATGCCGAATCCACGATCAACCACCAACTCGCCTCGCAGCCTGCTGCGGAGGAGCACGCCGCTTCTCGCCGCAGGCGCGCTTCTCGCCCTCCTGGTCTTGCTGCCTAGCCCGTGGTCCCTCCCCGCGAACCCCGGGGCGTCCACGCTGGTGCGGGCCACCCTGCTCACAACGCCAACTGAGTCCGTTGGCGGGTTCTCTGGGAGCGTGGAAGTCCAGGTCCTCGACGGCGCCGCTGCAGGCGAGAGGACCAGCGCGGAGGTCGAACAGGGAGACGCGATCGCTGGCTCAATTCCGTTTCGCGCGGGTGACGAAGTGCTCCTCGTTGAGCTGCCAGATGAGGCAGGGGGTGTGCGATACGCCGTCGCCGATCGTTCACGGGGTGGCGCGCTGGTGCTCTTGGGTGTCGCCTTTGCTGCGCTTGTGATCGGCGTAGCAGGCTCGCGCGGAGCGCGCGCTCTTATCGCTTTGCTTTCGGCAACGATTCTCGTCGTCCGCTTCGGGCTCCCTGCAATACTCTATGGCGCGTCGCCCGTTCTCGTTGCGGGTGGAACCGCGCTCGCGGTTGGCACGCTCACCACGCTCATCAGCGAAGGCTTCTCCCGTCGATCTACCGCCGCCATCCTTGGCATCTCGGCCAGCCTGATCGTCGTTGGCCTCCTCTCAATTCTGTTCGATCAACTTCTCGCGTTCACTCCGTTTGCGGGGGATGCAGAGCTTCTCAATCTTCTGCCGCTTCTTAGCGCCAACGTCGATTTGCGAGGCATTGGCCTTGCCGCTGCGCTCATTGGCACGCTGGGCATCATTGATGATGTTGCCGCGACGCAGGTTGCAGCCGTGGATGAGTTGCGACAGGGCGCGCGTCGGGAGTCAGATCTGGTGATCGCAACGCGCGCATTGAGCATTGGTCGCGCACACATTGCCGCGGTGATCAACACGCTTCCGCTGGCGTACTTTGCTGCAGCACTCCCGCTCGTCGTCTCCATGTTGATCGCGCCAGGTGATCTCCTCACACGGATCAGCAGCGAGTCGGTCGCTGTTGAGATCGTCCGATCACTCGTGGGGACGACTGGCGTGTTGCTGGTGATGCCGCTTAGCACCGCGGCTGCGCTGCTCGTTGGAGTGGGTGAGGAGTAGCTACGCCTCGCGTGCGGCGAGCCAACGCTCGGCATCGAGCGCTGCGCGACAGCCGTCACCAGCGGCGGTGACCGCCTGGCGATAGCGGTGATCGTGAACATCCCCTGCGATGAAGACGCCGTCGATTGCGGACGCTGAAGAGTGCTCCTTCGCCTGTAGGTAGCCGGCCGCGTCAACTGGGAGAGCGCCGGCGAGGAGTTCGGTGTTTGGCTTATGGCCGATCGCAACAAAGAGACCGCCCACGGCGAGAGTCTCGGTTGCACCACTCTTCGTGTCCTTCAAGACCAGCCCCTCTGTCTTCGTATCGCCAAGCACTTCCACAACCTCTCGGTTGAGATGGATCTTGATCTTCTCGTGTGCTTGGGCGCGTGCAACCATGATCTTGCTGGCACGGAAGGAGTCACGACGGACGAGGAGATGCACCTTGGTGGCAAAGCGCGTCAGGAAGAGCGCCTCTTCGAGTGCGGTGTCGCCACCACCAACGACTGCCACCTCTTCGCCCTTGAAGAAGAAGCCGTCACAGGTGGCACACGAGCTCACACCGCGTCCGCGAAGGCGAGTCTCGGACTCTAGCCCGAGCCAGATTGCTGATGCGCCAGTGGCAACGATCACGGCATCCGCGGTGAACTCGCGTCCAGCGCTCCAAACTCGGAACGGCTGTGTGGATAGGTCGACGCGGTCAACATCTTGGTCAACAACGACTGTGCCGAAGCGCCCCGCCTGTGCGCGCATCTTCGCCATCAGGTCAGGTCCGTCAATCCCATCTGGGAAGCCAGGGAAGTTCTCCACTTCACTGGTGAGCATCAGCTGTCCGCCAGGCGCGTATCCCGCGAGCAAGATCGGCGCTAACTGTGCGCGTGCCGCATAGATTGCAGCGGTAAGGCCCGCAGGGCCAGAGCCGAGGATCAAGAGTTTGCTGTGGGTTGGAGCCGCGCTTGCGGGGGCGGGTGTCGCGGGGCTTGCGGCGGGGGTGTTCGATGGCTCGCCGCCTCCAAAGTCAATCGTGAAGCGATTCTCTGTCATGCGCTCATTGTAGTCGCATGCGCTCGTCGCATGCGGAACGAGTCGATCAACGGAAGAGATCCCAATCGGGAGGCATCAGGCTCTCGCGAACGCTCCCCGACTCCGTGGGGGCTGGCTTCGCGCCGCGAATGAAGGCGAGTGGACGCCTCGCGCTCTTCCCGAGTGCAAGCTCCGCCGCCGCGGCGATCTGATCGGCGACTGCTCGGACGGTTGCCGCCATGACCCGACCATCCGCGTCGGGTTGGCCGCGTAGATCCTCCAACGCAGCGATCCCCGCGAGACCGATCGCAACATCGGTGATCCCGAGCCGCCACGGTCGCCCGAAGGAGTCGGTGATGATCACCCCTGGCGCAACGCCAGTTCGCGCGGCGATGGCGGTGCGGATCCTCGCTGCAGAGGCGTCGGGGTCTCGGGGGAGGAGGGTGACGATCTCGCCGCTGCGTGGGCCGACGTTGCTCGCATCTACCCCCGAATTCGCCAAGACAAATCCGTGCGCAGTCTCGGTGATGATCACACCGCGATCCATGCGCACGACGCGCACCGCTTCCTGGAGCACCACCTCCACCTGTCGTGCGTCGCGCTTCCACCGCTCGGCGTACGCAAGCGCCTCTTGTCGTGGAGTGATGGTGGTGAGATCGACAATCGCCCCCTCCGCCTTTGAGACGATCTTCTGCGTGACGCTGATCACATCATCAGGTCGCAGCGGACCAAGGGCGCGCTCGTCCAAGAAACGGTGCACGGCCTCGGCAATGAGTTCTGGGAGGTTGTCGTTCGGCTGAATCTCCCCGAGCCCGTCGATGGGGAGCGCGACCAAGCCGTCGTGTTGATCGCCCAGAGCGAAACCCGCCTCTGAAGAGGTGATGACGGCCAAGTCTTCCGGCGTGTCGAGATCTGCCGCGAGTGGGGAGGTGAGTTGATGCACGCTGCTGGTGGTTGCGGTGAGCTCGCGGAGGTGCTGCGCAGCGCTCCCTTCGCCGTAGTGAAGACTCATGCGAGTCGGTAGCGGAGTGATCAGCGCCGCGGTGCCGCCATCGAGTGCGGGCAGGAGGGCGCTCGCTGCACCACTCGTGCGCCACTCGCGCACCAGCTCATCGAGTGCGCCGCCCGAGACGTGCGCAAGGTCGACTGGAATGATCAGCGCGGTTGTTGCACCCACGTCGAGTGCATGCTGGAGACCGAGCAGGATCGCTTCATTCAGTGGCACGCCACGATCGTCGACTGCGATCGCATTCGCAGCCCTGGCGAGCTCTCGCGCCAGCGGGTCAGGTGAGACGAGGATCGTTCGCTCGACGCTGCGCGCACCGCGCAGTGCGCTAAGCGTGCGAACAAGCAGACGCGCGGAGAGCTCCACTCGCTCCTGCTCACTGAGTGCACTCTCCATGCGCCGTTTGGAGTCGGCAATATTGCGAAAAGGGAGAACGGCCGTGATCATGCGGCGTCGGAGGCGGCCTGCAAGAGTCGCCGCGCAAGGCTGAGCCGCGCGTCATCATCATGCATCACAGTCTTCGCGCCAACGACGCGCGGGATGAGCGGGGCGAGCTCTGCACTGAGTGTGTCGTTGAGGTCGCTCTCTTCGACGAGCAGCGTGTCAAAGAGTCCTGGGAGTGCGCGCGCGACCCCGACCGGTGAGGAGGAGAGGCCCGCGGCCCTCAGCATCCGATCGGCAGGCCCCTTGATCGCCTTCCCTGCAACGATCGGTGAAACGCCGATCACCCGCACGCCGCGTGTACGTGCCATCGTGATCGCCTCCCGCACGCCTTCCACAGCGAGGATCGGAGCGATGGAGATGAGCGGATTTGATGGCGCGATCACGATCAGTTCGGCGCCGCGGATTGCCGCGCTCACCTCCGCGCTCACGCGTGCGCGCTCCGCACCGACGAACTCAACCTCAAGGACTTCTGGCTTCGCCTGCGCGCCGACGAACCATGGCTGAAACTCCATCCAGCCATCCGGGGTTCGAACTCTGGTTCGGAGCGGATCGTCAGTCGCCATCAAGATTGGCGCGTCAGCGAGTCCGAGCCGTCGCTGTAACTCGCGGTTCACTTCAGTGAGGCGACCTCCGCTCTTTAGGAGCGCCGTGCGGTGGATATGGAGCGCCAAGTCGCGATCGCCGAGCCTGAACCAGTCTGGTGCACCGATCTTGCCGAACTGCTCGAGTGCGCTCCAGCTCTCGCCTGCGAGCCCCCAGCCGCGTTCGCGATCGCCGAGGCCCGCGAGTGTGTAGAGGAGCGTGTCGTGATCTGGGCAGATGGTGAGCCCGTGCAGCTCAAAGTCATCTCCAGGGTTGGCGATGATGCTCAGCTCACCCTGCGGAAGTGCGCGGTAGAGACCATCGGCAAGCTTTGCGCCACCGACTCCACCAGCGAGGAGCGCGACGCGCGGGCTCACGCGCTGAGGCCGGGGAGCACCTCACGGCCGAAGGCTTCGGCCCACTCGACCTGATTGCGGCCGACGTTGTGCAGATAAATCTTGTCAAAGCCCATATCCAGATAGCGTTGGATGGTCTTCTGGTGCGCAACAAGATCGCTGGAGATCAGCATTCGGCCGGCGAAGTCCTCCGGTCGCACGAGCCTCGCCATTTGCTGAAAGTCGGCGGGGTTGCGGATGTCCTGCTTTGGAAACTTCATCCCGCCATTCGGCCACTCCCGCATTGCGTTCTGAAGCGACTCTTCGTCGGTTGGCGCCCACGAGAGATGGAGCTGTAGGATCTTCGGCATTACATCGGGGTTCTTCCCTGCGGCACGCGCTCCTTCGGCGAACTTATCGAAGATGGTCTGGATCTTCTCGTCCGCCGCTCCGACCGTGATGATCCCATCGCACAGTTCACCGGTCTTCTTTGCGGTGATCGGACCCGCCGTTGCCACGTAGATCGGGGGCAGCTCAGTAGGGAGTGTCCAGAGCCGGGTGCTCTCCAGCTGGTACCAGCGCCCAGCGTGTTTCACATCGTTTCCAGTGAAGAGCTTGCGGATTATCTCGATCGCCTCAAACATGCGCGCGATGCGTTCGCCGACCTCGGGCCAATAGCCGCCAACGACGTGTTCGTTAAGCGCCTCTCCTGACCCTAGGCCGAGCCAGTGTCGACCCGGGTACATGGTCGCAAGTGTTGCCGACGCCTGCGCGACCGTTGCTGGATGCATCCGCCACCCAGGGCATGTGACGCCTGGGCCAATGTCACCCTTTGTCCTTTCCGCGATCAGTGTCATCACGTTCCAGACAAATGGCGCGTTCCCTTGTTCTGGAACCCATGGCTGGAAGTGGTCAGCGGCCATGACGCCGCTCATCCCCGCGCGTTCCGCGGCAACGGAATAGTCGACGACCTCTTGTGGGCCGAACTGCTCGAGCATTGCGGCGTAGCCAATTTTCGCCGCTCCGCTTCCCATGCTACGAGCCTCCTACGGTTCGCTTCACCCCTGGTTCGCCGTGAGTGAGGAGTGCGGTTGGAGTGAGTTCGAAGCCGATGCGTGTCTGCTTCTTGAATTCGGCGATTCGCTCGGCGAGGATCTCGGGCTTGGTGATGTAACGAGCGGTGATCTTTGCCATCTGCGCTTGCGCCGCCTCTTGGTCATCAATGATGTGCACGCGTCCAATGATCTGGACGTAGTTATAGCCCTCTTCGACCATGATCGCGACCCGGGGGTCGCGACGTAGGTTTGCCGGCCACCTCCGACCATCGGCACTGTTGAAGAGGATGCGGTCACCTTCGAGGGCGTACCAGACCACCGCCGAGAAGGGGGAGCCATCTGCGTTCACCGTCGAGAGCGTGGCGAAGCGAGGGCGTTCAAGGAAGGCCCTGATTGCGGGGTCGTGAAGCCGCTCTACGCTCATGGGGCGTACGCTACACGGAACGGTGCCCGCCGTCCCTGGCGGGCCCAGTAGTTGCGGAGGCAGCATGGCCCAGATTCACTTGCACGCCGAGCGTGGCGATTACGCTCCAGTCGTTCTCCTCCCAGGCGACCCGAACCGATCGAAGAGGATCGCGGCGCGCTTTGACGGCGGTCTGGAGAAGGCGAAACTCGTCAACGAGAATCGCGGCCTCTTCGGCTACACGGGCACAGTCAACGGTGTCCCGGTGAGCGTGCAGACGACTGGAATGGGCACACCGACCACCTCCATCGTTGTTGAAGAGTTGCTCAACCTTGGTGCAGAGACCTTCATTCGCGTGGGTACCTGCGGCGGCTTCTTGCACCTTGAAACGGGCGACGTGCTCGTTGCATCCGCTGCGGTCGCCAGTTCTGGGATCGGTCCAATCCTCGGATTCAACGAACCGACCGCACCGACCGCCGACTTTGATGTCACCGGTGCACTGATTGCAGCCGCGAAGTCGGAGGGGCTCACCACGCACGTGGGCCCGATCGTCACGTCTGACGTGTTCTACGACCCAGAGCCGCGTGGGACCGCGCGCTGGGGTGCACGTGGCTATCTCGGAGTGGAGATGGAGTCGGCGGCCCTCTTCTTGCTTGCAATGCGCGAGCGCGCAAAGGGGCGACCTGTTCGCGCGGGGACCATCCTCACGGTCTCCGACACGATTCGCGATCCTGAGATCGTGAAGGAGGCGCGAAAGAATGGTGGTGAGGCCTGGTACCGGCTCCCAGAAGCTGAGCTGATCGCACGCATTGACCGTACGATCGGTGCCGCCCTGAAAGCGGCGGCTCAACTCGGCGCCCGTTGACTATGAGCGGCCCGCGAATCGGCGTTGCACTCGGCACGATTGGCCTGAGCGCAAACGAGTGGCTCGAATGTGCGGGCGAGTTGGCGAGACTCCCAATAGAGCGGGTCTGGATCTGGGATCACCTGATGGGTCGCGGGGCACCTGATCGACCGGTCCTAGAGGCGCTCACGCTTGCCGCTGCCGCAGTCACACGCCATCCGACACTCTCCGTGGGCACGCTCGTCCTAGACGTGACGAAGCGACATCCGGCTCTCGCCGCAAAGTCAATCGCGACGATTGCCACCCTCGCGGAAGGGCGCATTGCGGTAGGCATTGGGGCCGGCGGTGACGCGGCGGAGCATGAGGCGCTCGGCATGGAGTTCGGCAGAGTCGAAGATCGGTTGGAACTGTTGGAGGCGTCGATCGAGATCTTTCGCGCCATGCTGGAGGGGGATCCCACCCATCGCATCACGTGCATACAGCAAGGTTCTGCTCCTGCACTGAACGAGGCGGCCTCCGCCCCACGCCCTTCGCATCGGGTACCTCTGTACGTTGCGGGAGTTCATGAGCGCAGCATTCACCTTGCAGCGCGATTTGGGGACGGCTGGATTGCTCCAGTAGTAAGCTTTGCGCGAGGCATCGGGCGATTCAGGGACGCGTCGGAACGCGCGGGGAGACCTGGGCTCATCGCGTTCGCTCTGCAAGAGCTCGGAAGAGGTGAGTCATTGGATGGGACTCCATTCGGTCTGGATCCTCAAGGCTGGCTTGCCGCGCAAGGGGAGACCGGCGCGGATTCCGTCGTGATCACAGTCCGTGATCGGAGTGACGTTGCGCAGCTTTCTGCGATGATTTCGTAATGGAGAGTTCGGTGTTGGAGAAGAGTCAGACGCAACCGTGCGTCCGCTGCGGCACGCCAGTCACGTTGCAAGAGGCGCTCTGTGAGCGCTGCAACCCGCTAGGGCTTGCCCAACCATCGGCTAGTCAGGCCCACGGGACCGTCTTCCTCGGCATTGGCGTTGCCGTACTGCTTCTCGCGTCACTCGCGGGAGGCTCGGCAAAGGGAGTTGGTCCCTTTACGGCGCAGATCAGCGCACCAATCTCAGTCCCAGGTGGGCTATCCGTTGAGATCAGCGTGGAGAACACTGGGAGCGGTGCCGGCTCCGCCGCATGCAGTGTGAGCACGACCAAGATCGGCAGCGCCGGCCTCACAGAGATCGTCACAACGGAACGAATTGAACCAGGTTCATCTGTTGTGATCACGCGCGAGCTCAAGGCATTCGGCGCAGAGCCGATCCCACTTCTAATCAACTGCGGGAACTAGCCCTCCTCGAGGATCTCTTTCAGATGTCGCAGGTCTGACTGGAAGATGCGGCGGAGCATCGGCCGCTGCAGGAACCCGGCAAGCACGGGGAAGAGCGGCGGACGCAGATACTCCATCCAGCGAATCAGGGTTTTCTGTACGCCGACTGCACTGAACTCCAGCAGTCCCTCGCCCGTGAACTTCCCTTCGTGGCGGATCCCGAAGGCATGTGGCGGGTCGAGTCGTGTGATCACGACATCATCTGTTGTCGAGATCCCAAAGATGCGCACCGTCGCTCGGCCACGTGAACCTACTGCGATCGGACCTGGAGTGAGCATCTCGACCCGCTTCATCTCGTGCATCCACTCCGGTTGTCGCGCCACGTCAGATGCGTAGTCCCAGACGTGTTGCAGCGGAGCGTCAACAAGGATCTCCATGTACATGCGAGGGGGCGCAAGAGAACCGGTACGGACAGCACGCTGGAGGAGGAGTTCGAGCAAGAGTGCAACGGAACATCCGCTGAAGAAGAGGACGAGGAGGACGGTAGAGAGTTCTAGACTCATATGAGCACGCCTCCCGCTGCTGTGATCTCATTGAGGGCCACCTCCTCGTCATCGGGATTCAGAGCGACGGCTGCAATGCCGGTGCGAATCACTTCCACGGTGTATCCGAGCCGCAGCGCGTCTAACGCCGTTGACTTCACGCACCAATCGGTCGCCACGCCGCAAATCCTTACCTGTTGAATCGCCCGCTCTTTGAGTCGATCGTGGAGGTCAGTCGGCGCGGCCTCGCCGAGGATGGGGTCGCGGACGCTGAAGGCGCTGTAGCCATCCTCGCCCGCCACACCTTTGCGTATGAGTAGGTCGTGTGGCTCTTGGAGTGTCGCGAGTTCCGGAACCACTTCGGCACCGTCCGTACCTGCAACGCAGTGCGTCGGCCAGGTGCCGCCAAACGCTGCAAAGTGCGCAGTGCGCTCGGGGTGCCAGTCTTGGGTCCAAATGACGAGGTCACCATTGCGTCGCGCAGTTTCGATCTCCGCCCTGATTTGAGGGATTAGCTCCTTGGCGCAGCGCACGGACAAGGCGCCGTGCGGCGCAACGAAATCTTGCTGCATGTCCACGATCAGGAGGCCACGGCGCGACGTTAACACCCCCACATCGTCGCACGGCGCGCTACTCTTGGGGGGCAGTGCAAACCTTCGACTTCCTTGAGCAGATCCCCGACGCAGATCCCGCCAATACGGCGCGCCTGATTTCTGAGCTCGAGCGCTCGGTCACTGCCCACGGACCAGAGCGAGCTCGCCTCCTCATGATGCGCTTGATGGCGCGCGCTCGCGATCTTGGCGTGGATCTCCCCACGCTGGCGACCACGCCGTACATCAACACCATCAAGACAAGTGACGAGCCGAGCTTCCCTGGCGACGAGGCGATGGAGACACGCATCAGACACATCGTGCGCTGGAATGCGGCGGCGATGGTGCTGCGGGCCAATAAGGAACACCCAGGGATCGGCGGCCATCTTGCAACATATGCGAGTGCAGCCAGCCTCTATGAGGTTGGCTTCAACCACTTCTTCCGTGGCAAGGTTGGCGGCGCGGGCGACCAGATCTTCTACCAGGGACATGCAGCCCCAGGTATCTACTCGCGCGCATTCCTTGAGGGACGGATTGGGGAGGCACAACTTGATAGATTCCGTCAGGAGACCGAGGGGCCGGGTGGACTCCCTTCGTACCCGCACCCACGCCTTCTTCCAGAATTCTGGGAGTTCCCAACGGTATCCATGGGCCTCGGTGGGATCGGATCCATCTATCAAGCTCGCTACAACCGCTATCTCCACAATCGCGGACTGGCCGATACCTCGAACAGTCGCGTCTGGGCCTTCCTGGGTGACGGCGAGATGGATGAGCCCGAGTCTGCTGGGGCGCTCACCCTTGCCGCGCGAGAGGGGCTCGACAACCTCACCTGGGTGGTGAACTGCAATCTGCAGCGCCTTGACGGTCCCGTGCGCGGCAACGGCAAGATCGTGCAAGAGCTCGAGGGACTCTTCCGCGGTGCTGGCTGGAACGTGATCAAGGTGATCTGGGCACGCGAGTGGGACCCACTCCTTGCGCAGGATGAGACGGGCGAACTGGTGCGCAAGATGGACAGCACCGTGGACGGTGAGTTCCAGAAGTACACCGTTGCTGGCGGCGCATACATCCGTGAGCACTTCTTCGGGCCAGAACCTGCACTCGCACAACTCGTTGCGCATCTCAGTGATGAGGATCTGGTGCGCCTGCGTCGCGGCGGACATGACTACCGAAAGATTCACGCCGCCTACTCAGCCGCCGTGGCACACAAGGGTTCCCCAACGGTGATTCTCGCCAAGACGGTGAAGGGTTGGACGCTCGGTCCATCCGTTGAGGCAACGAACCCTGCGCACCAGGCGAAGAAGCTGACTGAGGCGGAGCTGCGCGCCTTCCGTGACCGGCTCGACCTTCCGATCCCTGATGAGAAGATCCCAGAGGCTCCGTATTACCACCCAGGACCAGCGAGCCCAGAGGCGAAGTACATCGCAGAGCGTCGCGCCGCCCTCGGCGGACCGCTCCCATCACGCGTCGTTCACCCTTCGGTCTGGACGGCACCACAACCTGCCGTTGATGAAGAGTTTGCGGCTGGGAGTAGCGTTGCGGTAAGCACCACGATGGCCTTCGCAAAGTTGATGCGCAATCTGATGCGTGACCCAGCTCTTGGCAGGCTCATTGTGCCGATCGTTCCTGATGAAGCACGAACCTTTGGCATGGATCCACTCTTCAAGCAGGTGGGGATCTATGCGCCGTTCGGTCAACGCTATGAGCCGGTCGACTCAGAACTCCTACTGAGCTACCGCGAATCGCAGAGCGGCCAGGTGCTCGAGGAGGGGATCACGGAGGCAGGCTCAATGGCCTCGTTCCAGGCGGCGGGAACGGCGTATGCAACGCACGCGGTGGGCACGATCCCGTTCTACGTCTTCTATTCGATGTTCGGCTTCCAGCGAGTAGGCGATCAGGTCTGGCAGAGTGGCGATGCGCGCGCGCGTGGCTTCTTGATCGGAGCGACCGCGGGACGCACCACCCTTGCGGGCGAAGGGCTGCAACATGACGATGGACACTCGCACGTGATCGCTCACGCCATGCCGCATGTGGTTGCATACGATCCGGCCTTTGCGTATGAGATGGCGGCACTCGTCCGCCGCGGGATCACGCGAATGTATGAGCGCGGGGAAGACATCGTCTATTACGTAACGATCTATAACGAGAACCAGGTACAGCCGGCGCTTCCATCGGGAGCGAGCGTGACCGAAGGGATCCATCGAGGTCTCTATCGGTTCGCCGCGGCCGATACGGCGAGCGCGGGGGCGCGCGTCCGACTCTTCGGGTCAGGAGCGATCATGGGCGAGGTGCTCAAAGCGCGCGACCTTCTTCGCGAACGATTCGGCGTTCAGTCCGAGATCTGGTCAGCAACGTCGTACTCCGAACTGCGGCGCGAAGCGCTCGTCGTTGAGCGATGGAATCGCCGTCATCCGGACACCACGCCGAGGAAGGCGTGGCTACAAGAACAGCTTGATGGAGATCGTGCCCCGATCGTTGCCGCCAGTGACTGGATGACCGCGCTGCCAGATCTGATCGCACCATGGATTGATGTTCCGTACCTTGTACTTGGGACGGATGGCTTCGGCCTGAGCGACACGCGAGAGGCACTCCGCGCCTTCTTCTCCGTTGACGCAGCACACATTGCCGCTGCGGCGATGGTCGCGCTCTCGCGCAACGGGGATCGCAGCGCGAGTGACGCCGCAGCAGCGATCAAGGAGCTCGGGATCGATCCAGAGTTGCAGCCAGTCTTCGTCCTCGATCGTTGACCAGCACTCGTCGCCACGCGGTCTTAAGTTAAGACAAGCAACCTTGTCGTATCTGACAAGGGGCTTTGACGAATGTCTCGGAGGGTGGCACGCTTGTCGGGTCGAGTTCACCTGTGTTGAACGTGTCGCGTAGGGGGATCACGCCATGGAGAACCTACTCGGATGGAGCGTCGGCGGGTTTCTCACGGGTCTCCGTGAGGGCGTTGAGGCGGCGCTGATCGTCGGCATCATTGCCGGGTATCTCGTGAAGATCGGGCGCGCCGATCGCCTTGGCGTGATCTGGGCGGGCGTGATCGCCGCGATTGCAACCTCAGCGGCCATCGGTGCTGCCGCCTTCCTCTTCCTTGGCGGGCTCCAAGGGAACACCGAGAAGCTGTTTGAGGGGTTCGCATCACTCCTGGCAGTCGTCTTCCTCACTTACATGGTTTTTTGGATGCGGAGGCAAGCGGTAACGCTCGGGGCCGAGCTTCGCAAAGGGGTTGACCGAGCGATCGCGTCAGCGTCAATCTTCGGGCTTGCCGCCCTCGCGTTCACTGCAGTCATTCGCGAAGGGATCGAGACTGCTCTCTTCCTGCTTGCACAGACCACTGCGGCGAGCGAAGCGGGTGCCGGCTCATGGGTTGCGATCGGTGCGCTCGTCGGTCTCGCCGTAGCAACGCTGATTGGCGTAGCGATCTTCCGCGCGGGCGTAAGGTTGAATCTCGGCGCATTCTTCACGGTGACTGGGGCGGCTCTGGTAGTCATCGCCGCTGGACTACTCTCATACGGAGCGCACGAGCTGATCGAAGTCGGACTGCTCCCAGCAATTGTCGCGCCCGTCTACGACCTCTCTGGCGTACTTCCTCACACAGAAGGGATCGGCCAGTTTCTTCGAGCAATTGTTGGATACAGCGCAACTCCAGAGCTGAGTGCGCTCCTTCTCCAGGTGTCGTATCTCGCGCTCGGCCTCTACTTCTACATTCTGCCAGTACGCCGTGCGTCAGCGCTTCGTGCAGCGAGCGGCGCAGCGTCTTGACTTGTGACTAGTGCTCTTGAACTGCGACGCGTCTCCCTCTCGTTTGGCACACGGAGGGTTCTTCACGGCACCTCGCTGACGCTCGAATCGGGGGAGTGCGTCGCACTTCTTGGTGCAAACGGGAGTGGCAAGACTACCCTGCTTCGCGTGGCGGCTGGACTTCTACAGCCTTACACGGGCGAAGTTCTTGTTGCCGGTACGCCCGCGCAGGCTGGACGAGCGGATGTTGGGATCGCCTTTCAGGATTCTCGACTCCTCAGTTGGCGCAGTGCGGCAAGAAACGTAGCCCTTCCGCTTGAGGTGGGGCATGGTTTAACCACTGCGGTGCGCGCGTCCGCAGCCACTGCGCTCAGGCGCGTGAATGGACTCGCCCTTGCAGATCGTGCACCAGCGGAACTTTCCGGCGGCGAGCGACAGAGCGTGGCGCTCGCACGTGCGTTGGTGCGCGATCCGGCACTCCTGCTGCTTGATGAGCCGTTTGCTGCACTTGATGCGCCAACGCGGAACCAGTTCTGTGCAGAACTTCCCGAACTGATTGGTGATGCCGCCGCGCTGCTGGTGACCCACGATGTCGCCGAAGCCTTGCTGGTCTCTGACCGAGTGCTTCTCCTGACCGCCGCGGGTGAGATTGGCGGCGAGTGGAAGGGGCTCCGGTCACTCCCCGCGAACCAGCGCCGAGGTGCACTCCTTGCGCCGGGAGGCCTCTCCCAGCAGGCGGAGCTACTCGCTGCGCTAAGCGGGATGGAACATGCGTAGTCTCTATCGCCTCCAGCCGGCGCTGATCGGACTTCTCATTCTCGGCCTATGGGAGATCAGCGTTCGTCTGAGCGGTGTTGCCACCTTCATCCTGCCGCCCCCGTCACTCGTGGCGGCACGCTTCGCCCAGGCGTGGGGAGACGGAACGATGATGCGGCATCTCCTCCCAACGGTGATGGAGGTGACGGTAGGCGGGCTAATCGGCGGGGCACTCGGGCTCATGATCGGGATCGGCCTCGGCCTCTCCGGCGTAGCTCGTCGACTCGCAAGTCCATACCTTGTCGCGGCACAGTCAACGCCGATTCTCGCGCTTGGGCCACTCCTCGTGCTCTGGTTCGGACCTGGCACTACCGCAAAGATCGTGATCTGCGCCCTCATCACCCTCTTCCCCATGGTAATTGCCACGCTGGTTGCCGTTCGAGATGCTGATAGAGGTTTACTTGAACTGGGCCGCTCGATTGGTGCTTCGCGGATCCAGTCACTTCTGTTGATCCGATTGCCAAGTGCACGCAGCGGAATCTTTGCGGGCGCACGCGTAGCAGCCACGCTCGCCGTTGTCGGTGCAATAGTGGGCGAATGGCTCGGAGGGAGCGCAGGCCTCGGCATCCTCGTAAATCTTGCTCGCGGTTCGCTCTTCGACACGCCACTGCTGTTTGCAGCTCTGCTTCAGATCGCACTCCTTGGAGCGTTTGCGTACACTCTGGTTGTTTTCGCAGAGCGTCTCAGCACACGGCTTCTGAGATAGGGGGATTCATGTCGCTCCGTCGAACGCTCAATCTCACGTTGGTCGCCGTGATCAGTCTCTCCATTGTGGTTGGTGCGTGTGAGGGTACGCCCGCTTCGCCCAATGCGAGCACTCCACGCACCCCGCTGAGTGTGGGGCTCGGCTACATCCCGAGCGTACAGTTCGCTCCGTTCTACCTGGCCGAGCAGAGCGGTGCCTATGAGCGTGCCGGCCTCGATGTGACCATCCAGAACCAGATCGACCCAGACCTGATCAACCTCGTGGGGAGCGGCGCGGTGGACATTGCCCTCGCCGACGGAACGAGTGTGATCCCAGCCGTCTCAAACGGGATCCCGATTCGCTACATGGCAACGGTCTACGGCATTCTCCCCAACGTGGTCATCGCTCGAGCAGACGCGGGGATCAGCAAGCCGAGCGATCTCGAGACCCGAAAGGTTGGGACGCCTGGTCAGTACGGCTCCGGCTATCTGACACTCCTTGGAATCTTGGCCGAGGCCTCCCTCGAAATTTCAGATGTTCAACTTGAGCTCTACCCAGACTTCGGTCAGACGCAGGCGCTGATCACAGGGCAGGCGGACGCAGTGACCGGCTATGCAAACAACGACCTGCTGCAAGCCGAGGCGGCGGGACTTGAGTTGAGCGTCTTCTACGCATCGGCCTCGGCTCCCTTCGCGGGCCCCGGGCTGATCAGTTCGCCAGAAACAATCGCCGCAAAGCGAGATGCGATTCGCGCCTTCATTGCGGCAACCCTTGATGCGATGGAGCAGATCAGTGCGAATCCTGACCTCGGTGTGGATGCCGCGGCGAAGGTCGTTCCTGAGGTTGCCGCCGATGAAGCGTCACGCGCCAAGTCGCTCGCGATCATGAAGGCAACCATCAGCGTGTGGCGTGGACCGGTGCAGGCCTCGATGGGGCTCGGGGCAATTGATCGCGCTGGTTGGGCCACCTCCCTTGAATTTCTCCGCGGACTCCCTGGCCAGGGGATTCGCGCCGACCTCACGGTGGGGGAGCTCCTCGACGAGTCGTTGCTTCCGTAGCGTCGCGCGTTCGGAGGAAGGAACGTCTTAGACGAGAGGCCAGGGAAGTGCTGGCCATTCAGGAGAGGGTTCAGGGAGGCGTCCTGTCGTCAAGAGGATCTTGATCCGTTCACGGAGTGCCTGAACTTCCTCCTCGCTAATCAGTTCGCGCAGACGCTCGCTGAGCGCGTGAGGCGCGGTCACGTCGAGAAGTGCAGCCCCTCGCGCCAGCGCGTTGCGTTCGCCAGCGAGGAGAGGCTCGCTCCGCCAGCTCCAAAGCACGGTGCGCAACTTCGGCTCAATCGCGAAGCTCACCCCATGATCGACGCCGAGGATGACTTCGTCGCTGATCGGTAGGAGGTGTCCCGCCTTTCGATCGCCGTTGTTGACGATCGCATCAAAGAGAACGATCGGACGTAGTGCAGGACTGTTTCCGTTGACCGCATCGATCGCGCGCTGCACGCCGAGATGTTCGATCCAGAGTTGCACCGCCCCTGCGCCCGCTGGACCGTCGCGAAGGATCGTCGGAGGAACAACGTGGAGGCCGAGCGCCTCACTTACCTCAAAAGCGGCAACCTCACGTCCTGCCAGCGTCCCGTCAGGGAAATCCCAGAGGGGCTGCTCTCCGCGGATGGGCTTGTAGATCACCTGGAGTGGGTTCGCACCTTCGAGCTCACAGAGAAACGTGGCGTTGCTTGCAGCCGCGAGGCGTCCAAGGGGACGCAAGCCCGTTGCGGATTGCATCGCAGCGAGCGCCTGAGTGGTGGTGAGGCTCCCGCCCGGCACCGGGAGTTGGTTCACGCGGCTACCGATCAGTTCAGGTATGCGGCCTTGCGCGCGCAGCGGTGCCCCGTGGATTCGAGTGGCACGCCGCAGTTTGGGCAGGGCGGACGACCCGCCGCGGCCAACTGAAGTGCACGCTCGGCGAAGGCGAGCGCCGCCGCGGGGCTCAGTGAAACGCGCAGAACGTCCGGCCCGTCAGGCGCATCGTTCATCGGCGGCGGTGCGTCGGAGGCATCCTCTTCGTTCATGTCATCGCGGAACTCAAGGATCAACCGATTCGCAGCTGGGTCCCACGCAAGTGCAATCGTCCCCACACGGAACTCTGCGTTGAGCGGTTCGGTCAACGCTGGCGCGGAGGACGGGAGCGGGGAGCCTGCGATTGGGAGCCCAATCTCGCCTCCCTCACCAAGATCTTTCAGCATCTCTGCGATTCGGCGCGCAAGGATTGCAACCTGTGTCTTCTCAACGATCACGGCAGAGATCCGGCCGCCTTCGGTGGCCTGGAGGTGGAAGACGCGATGCCCGGGCTCTCCAATCGTCCCCGCAATGAATCGATCTGGCGCGTCGAAGCGGAGAATCCTGCGCACTTCGTCGCCCTTACTCTCGTCCCAAGAGTCGACTGATCAGGGAGTGGCGACGCTCGCGCGGTGCGAAGAGCGAGGCGATTCCGGCAGCAGATTCATTGAGCCGGAGGATGGCTGGCCGTTCGCCTCCGAACCTGATCACGCTGATGCTCGCCGGATCGATCACGATTCGCTGAAAGAGATCAAGCGGGGCACCGCTAGCGTCGGAAACGATCGCCTTGATGATGTCACCGTGGCTTACCGCGAGCCACACGTCGCCGTCCTTGAACGTTGCATCTAGGTCTCGAATCGCCTCTGTCGCGCGCGTCGCTGCTGCGCGGAGCGACTCACCCTCGGGGAACTGCATCGCCGACGGTTGGCGTTGGACCGTGGTCCAGAGCGGGTCCTTCGCCAAGACCTTTAGCTCCTTTCCTGTCCAGTCTCCGTAATCAACCTCCGTGAGCCGATCGTCAATCTGCGTATCAGGACGCGCTGGGACGTTCGGTCCTCGCGTGGAACGGATCGCCTCTGCCGTCTCGCGACAGCGCTGCATGGGTGAGCTGAAGATTCCTGCAAAGCGCACCCCAGCGAGGCGTTCGGCCAGTAGCTTTGCCTCACCCCGTCCCGTCGGGGAGAGTGGGATTCCCTCGCGTCGACCACTGAGGAGAGAGCCTGTTTCGGCGGTTCGTGCGTGTCGGACAAGGACGAGGGTTGCCACAGCTAGGCGAGTGCGTCGAAGATGCGCAGATAACTCGGATCGAGTGGTCGATTCTTTCCGCCTACCTCGGCAAGTGGAACCTCTACGATCGCGCCGGCACGCAGTGCAACCATGTTCCCCAGGCGGCCAGTCTCAAGTGCGTCGACGGCGGCCACGCCGTAGCGGGCACCGAGGACTCGATCAGCAGCGGAGGGTGGGCCGCCGCGTTGAAGGTGCCCGAGTCGCGTGCAGCGCACCTCGAGGCCGGTCCGCTCCTCGAGTATCGCGGCAATCGCGTCGCCCACGGCGATCTTGTCCAGACGCGGGTGGCCAAACTCATCGCGCGGCACGTCGCCACTCAGGTTGAGCAACGCCTCTGGGAGCGGCACGCCTTCCGAGACGACGATCACTGACGCACCCGTTGCGTAGTTTCTACGACGGGTCACAAGTTCTACGAGGCGGTCGATCGCCTGGCCATCGATTGGCTGTTCTGGGACGAGGATGGTGTCGGCGCCACCAGCAAGTCCGCCCCACGCGGCGACCCAACCTGCGTCTCGACCCATCACTTCAACAACAGCAACGCGGTGATGCGACGAGGTGGTGGTCTGGATGCGGTCGAGCGCTTCCGTGACGATGTTTGCAGCCGTGTCAAAGCCGAGGCAGCCTTCGGTCCCCCAGACGTCGTTGTCCATCGTCTTCGGGATCGCAACCACAGCGGCGCCGCGCTTGGCCAGCCCGGCGGCGACGGAGAGGGTGTCATCACCGCCAATAACCACGAGCGCATCAAGCCCTAGGCGCTTGATCGATGCCTCAGCTGCGTCGAGTCCGCCTTCGCGCTTGAGCAGATTCGTACGGCTCGAGCCGAGCACGGTCCCGCCACGAGCCTGGATCCCGCGGACTTCATCACGGTTGAGCGGTCGAGTGAGGGTGGCTTCGGGGTTTGCAAGTCCCGCCCAACCATCCAAGATGCCAACGACACTGTGGCCGCCCGCTTCCGCACGGCGCACCACGGCTCGGATCGCGGGGTTGAGCCCTGGGCAATCGCCACCACCAGTCAAGACGCCGATGCGCAGCCGCCTCGCCTCCATAGTCGGACTCATCGCTGCGGCTTTGTCATTTGGGCGGGCTGCACGAGCGTGTCGTACTCCTTCTCGGTCACGTAGCCGAGGGCGAGCGCAGTCTCGCGAAGCGTCGCCCCCGATGCGTGCGCCTTCTTGGCAATCTCCGCCGCCTTGTCGTAGCCGATCGCAGGCGTGAGCGCGGTGACGAGCATCAGCGATGCGTCGAGCAGTTCCGTGATGCGCGCCTCGTTTGGCTGCGCCCCATCGATGCAGTGCAGTGCGAAGGAGCGAGATGCATCGGACAGCAGGCGAATCTGGTTCAGCAGGTTGTGCGCGATCAACGGCTTGTAGACGTTCAGTTGAAAGTTTCCTTGGCTTGCGGCGAATGCGATCGCGGCGTCTAGACCGTAGACCTGAACGGCAACCATGGTCAGGGCTTCGGCCTGGGTCGGGTTGACCTTCCCGGGCATGATGGAGGAGCCAGGCTCATTCTCTGGGATGTTCAGCTCGCCGAGTCCGGCACGAGGTCCAGAGGCGAGCCAGCGCACATCATTGGCGAGCTTCATCAGCGTCGCTGCGAGTGTCCGCAGCGCTGCGGAGAGATTCAGCGTTGGCTCTTGCCCCGCGAGCGCGGTGAACTTGTCCGGCGCGCTGGTAAACGGCTGTTTGGTGAGCAGTGCGATCTGTTTCGCTGCGCGAACTGCAAACTCCGGGTGACTGTTGAGACCAGTGCCAACCGCGGTCCCGCCGAGTGCGAGTGCGAGGAGACCGTTGCGCGCACCCTCGATGCGCTCAATATCAGTCGCGAGGGCTGCAGCATGCGCGCCAAACTCCTGGCCGAGCGTCAGTGGCACCGCATCCTGGAGGTGCGTGCGTCCAATCTTCACGATGGACGACCAAGCCTCTGCCTTGGCTGTAATGGAGCCTTGCAGCTGGGTCAGCGCGGGTAGCAGCTGCTCGCTCACGGCAATAACGGCGGCAATGTGAATCGCGGTAGGGAACACGTCATTGGATGACTGCGAGAGGTTGACGTGGTCGTTCGGGTGCACGGGCGACTTGCCTCCACGGGTCCCCGTGGCGATCTCGTTTGCGCGCGATGCGATCACCTCATTGACGTTCATGTTGCTCTGCGTCCCTGAGCCGGTCTGCCACACCGAGAGGGGGAACTCGTCGCGCAATGCACCAGCGGCGATCTCGTCAGCCGCCTTTGTGATCCCCGTGGCGATCTCGGCGGGGAGGAGTCCGAGGTCGGCGTTCACGGTTGCTGCGGCGCGCTTGACGAGCGCAAGCGCGTGGATCAGGCGCTGCGGCATCTCCTCTTCGCCAATCGCAAAGAACTGGAGCGATCGTGCCGTTTGAGCGCCCCAGTGGTGATCTGCAGGCACGTCGATCGGACCGAACGAATCGCGTTCGCTGCGTGTCCTACCAGCCTTGTCGCTTCCCATTGCGTCCTCCGAATCTAGGCACGTGCGGCCTCTCCCCCTAAGTGTAGGATCCTGGCGATGGATTCGGTAAAGATTGAACTTGACCCCTTCCGGACGAGCGATGGGATCCTTCTCTTCCGTCGCATCTTCCATCCCGCCACGGCGCCAATCGGTGATCTCTTGATCTGCCACGGGATCGGTGAGAGCTCCTCGCGCTACATCCAGGCGGCACGGGCGTTCGCCGAGGCTGGGTGGCGAACCTTGACCTTTGACCTGCGCGGTCACGGTCGCTCTGAGGGCCCACGCGGCTATGTACCCGCCTGGAGACGGTTTCATGACGACCTCACCGAACAAGAGGAGGAAATCAGCAGCCCAGATCGACCGTTTGTTGTCATCGGGCACAGCATGGGTGGCCTCATCGCATTCGGTGCTGCGGCGGAAGGGAAGATTCGACCCGCAAAGCTCGTCTTGTCAGCGCCCGCGCTTGACGCAAACGTTGCCCGTTGGAAGCGAACCTTTGCGCCGCTGCTCGCCACGGTTGCCCCAATGCTCCGCATACCGACTGGAATCGGTGCTGACACTGATCCGGGGCAGCAGCTGCCAATCGAAGATCCCGATGCGCCAGAGTACCTCTACGCGGTGACGACCCGGCTCGGTAACGAGGCATTCCGAGCGCAGCGATCGGCACGCGCCGTAGTGGCTCGAGGCGGAGCCTTCCCCGTCGAGACACTCGTGATTCATGGGACAGGAGACAGGCTCGTTCGCCCAGAGTGGTGTCGTCCGATCGGCACCCTTGGTGGCATCGGCTACGAGTCGCTGGAAGGATTCAATCACCATCCATTTGCGACGCTGAGATACAGAGACGCGGTGGAGAGGATCCTTCGGTTCATCGGTCGCGCATAGCGACCTAGGAGTTGACGTTACTTCTGTTCGAGCGCTGTACGCGCCTTTGCAGGGTCATCCACAACGAATGAAAAGGTGGCGCGATCACCCCATCGGCCCGTGAAGAGATGACCGTAGACATTGACACCAGCATTTGAGAGTCGTTCAAGCACGGAGAGCATCCCGCCAGGCTTGTCATCAACCTCAGCGAGCACCGAGTCGCCCTCAATGAATTGGTACCTCCCTGCCTCCAGCACTTCGCGGGTGGCGGCATCATCTGCGGTCTTGAGGATGACGTGTCCGTGTTCGCCAACACCGCCGCCACCGATCGCCTTCAGGTCAACATTGCGCTTCTCGAGTTCGCGGCAGAGCGCGGCGAGCGCGCCGGGAGTGTGTGAAAGCTGGATCACGAACTGCTTCGACATGAGGGGATCCTAGCGCCACCGGGGTGCATGCGCCACCCCTCCTCAGCAGTCTGTGGCGGCGGTAGGCTAGCGAGAGCGAGCGGTGGCCAGCCCTCCGCGGAGTAGGGAAATGACACGAAGAGCAGGGTGAAGGAGGAGTGGGATGCGAGGCTTCAAGCAATACATCAACGGCAAGGCGGTCGCCGCCAAGTCAGGGAAGACGATCACCGTTGAGGACCCTTCTACTCGGTCGAAGATCGCCACGGTTCCACACAGCGGCAAAGAGGACATCAACGCGGCGGTTGCAGCGGCGCGCGCCGCGTTCCCCTCATGGTCCGCCACCACCCCTGGTGAACGCAGCCTCGCACTGCTGAAGCTTGCTGATGCGCTCGAATCGAAGAAGCGCGCGTTCGTCAGGGCGGAGTCAGAGAACGCGGGGAAGCCGATCAGCGCCGTCGGCGTTGAAGTTGATGCGGTCGTTGACAACCTACGCTACTTCGCCGGCGCCGCGCGCAACATGGAGGGGAAGGCGGTCGCCGAGTATCTCCCAGGGCGAACGAGCATGATTCGCCGCGACCCGGTCGGCGTGATCGCCTCGATTGCACCATGGAACTATCCGCTCTTGATGGCGGGTTGGAAGATCGGTCCAGCACTCGCCACTGGTAACACGATCGTGCTCAAGCCCTCCGCGCGCACACCGATCAGCG
Organism: Candidatus Limnocylindrus sp.; assembly: GCA_046081085.1. Classification (GTDB taxonomy): domain Bacteria; phylum Chloroflexota; class Limnocylindria; order Limnocylindrales; family Limnocylindraceae; genus Limnocylindrus. The sequence continues at coordinate 2,361 of JBJTVF010000063.1, read as the reverse complement.
CGCTGATGCTCGGTGCGTTGGCGCAGGAAGTCTTGCCGCCCGGCGTCCTGAATGTCATCACCGGACCTGGCTCTGATGTTGGAGCTGCGCTCTCACGTCATGCGGGCATTGACATGGTCTCGGTTACTGGTGACACGGCCACCGGGAAGCGCATCGCCGCCGCTGGCGCAGAGAGCGTCAAGCGACTCCACCTCGAACTCGGCGGCAAGGCGCCGGTCCTCATCTTCGACGATGCTGATCTTGAGCTCGCTGCGGAGACGATGCGTGCAGCGAGTTTCTGGAACGCGGGTCAAGATTGCACGGCAGCATGCCGCATCGTGGTTGGCTCGAAGTCATATGAAAAGTTCTTGGCGCTCCTCCAGCAGAAGGTGAAGACGATCAAGGTTGGGGCGACGACCGACAAGGCAACGGAGATGGGTTCGCTCATCAGCGCCGAGCAGCTCAAGCGCGTGGAAGGTTTCGTCGCGCGCGCCTCGAAGAAGGCGGAGGTCGTGCAAGGGGGGAAGACGATCCGTTCCAAGGGGCATTACTACAGCCCAACGATCATCGCGGGACCAGCGCAATCTTCCGAGATTGTCCAGGATGAGGTGTTCGGGCCAGTCGTCACCGTGCAGCGCGCCAAGAGCGACGAGCAGATGGTGGAGTGGGCGAACGACTGTCGCTTCGGACTCGCCTCGTCCATCTGGACGAACGACGTAGCGCGCGCCTTCAAGGTCTCCAAGGCGTTGCAGTTCGGCACCGTCTGGGTCAATGACCACTTCACGCTTGCGAGCGAGATGCCGCACGGCGGCTTCAAGCAATCGGGCTACGGGAAGGATCAGTCCATGTACGCGCTTGAGGACTACACCGTGGCGAAGCACATCATGGTGCGCAGCGAATAGCCGCCCGCATGTTCTAGGCTGCAGCGATGCAGCAGAACGCGCCACCACCACCGCCATTCGAAGACGGCCTCCCACAGGAGTGCTGGTTCAGCGTGGACGTGGAGTGCTCCGGACAGACGCCCCTTGAGGGGAGCCTGATCAGCATCGGCGCATGCCTTGTGGATGATCCGTCGCGCACCTTCTACATTGAGTTACGGCCAGATCCGAACAAGGCCTGGGGCCCCAAAGAGGAGCGCGTACATCGCTTGACGCGTTCACACTTGGAGGCTCACGGCGTTGACAGGATTGAAGGAGTGCGGAATTTTGCGGAGTGGGTGCGCGCGACGACTGAGGCTGTCGCACCCGAATCGAGCCCGCTCTTTGTTGGATTCAACACGCCGTTTGATTGGATGTGGCTCACGATGGCATTTGCCGAGGCTGGTGTACGCAATCCGTTCGGCATGTCAGCGGTGGACCTGAAGAGCGTCTACTACACGCTCCATGGAGGCGACAATCTCACCTGGAAAAAGACGGTGAAGCGATTCGTGCGACAGGTGTATCCAACCGATCTCGTGGCGGACCACAATGCGCTCGCTGATGCGGTGGAACAGGCTGAGCTAGCGCGAACGTTGCGTGAGATCGCGCGGAAGAATCGAATCCCGCCGACCATTCCGCACGGACGCTAGGGGGACGCCAGCCGTGGCGCTGACCACAGCGAAGGCGAAGCGCGTCAACAAGCTCCTGCTCGCCTGGTACAAGGCGAACGCTCGCCCTCTGAAGATCCGTGAACGGACCAAACCGTATGAAGTGCTCATTGTTGAGGTGATGGCGCAGCAGACGCAGATCAGCCGCGTCGATGCGCTCGCAGCGCGCTTTCTCATGAGATTCCCGACTCTGCGCGCACTCGCTCGCGCGGAGCCCGCAGACGTTCTCGAAGCGTGGCGAGGACTCGGTTACAACCGCCGCGCGCTGCTACTACATCGCGCGGCGGAAGCGGCGCACGCAGCTGGAGGGATCCCGACCACGCACGATGAGTTGGAACGCCTTCCCGGGATCGGTGCGTACACGGCGCGAGCGGTCGCGGCGATCGCAGGTGGTGGGCGCGAGATACCAGTTGACGTGAATATTGCGCGCGTCGTGCAACGGCTGTTGGGGGGGCCGCGTCTAACAGCGAAGCCGTTACAGGCGGCTGCGAATGTGTTCGGCGCGGAGTTGGGCGACGGGGAGGCCGGCCGTTGGGCGCAAGCGGCGATGGACTTAGCGAGTAGCGTCTGCCGCGCGAGCGCACCCGACTGTTCCTCATGTCCACTCAAGACTGCGTGTGCCTCGGCGGGTCGCGTGGCGGCGAGCAAGAAGAAGGGGAGATCGGCGCCCATGCGTTTCGGTGCAACAGCGCGTTGGCTGCGTGGCCGCCTCCTCGATGAGCTACGTGACGCTGGGCGCGGCGGGATGATTATTCGCGGGGCGCGTGGCGAGCATCCCGCCACCGCCGTCACCGCTA
>JBJTVF010000062.1:0-7493 GCA_046081085.1 Candidatus Limnocylindrus sp. | reverse complement strand
CTGGTCAGCTGGCACCTCCGCCGACTCCGCAGCGCAGGCCTCGTCACGAGTGAGCGCGCCGGTCGCGAGTCCATTTACACGCTTCGAACGGAGACCATCGCGGAAGGGCACGCGCTGATGCTCGCCGCACTCGGCGTCGCCAACCCGGCCGCCTGGGTTGCACCTGATGCGGCCCTGCCAAACGCACGACCGCTCGTGGATGCCGTCCGCGCGGAAGAGGAGTAGCGATGGCGAGTCGTGCAACTCACGGGAGTCTCTTCACAGGAGGGGAGCGCGCGCGGATCAAGCGAGTCGGCGAACCGATCGCGCTCTTCCTCGGCCGACTCGGCTTCTCGCCGGATGCGCTCACCGTTGCTGGGTTCGGAATCGTGCTTGCCGCCGCCGTTGCCGCGGCTGCTGGCGCGTGGATGCTGACGGCGGTGATCTTGATCTTCGGCACACTCTTTGACGGACTTGACGGGACACTCGCGCGCGCCACAGGGAAAAGCAGCGACTTTGGCGCATTTCTCGATTCAACAATGGATCGCGCGGGCGAGGCAGTGATCTACGCAGGGATTGCAGCTGGTGCGGCGATGAGCGGCACCACTGAAGTGATCGGCCTTGCTACGCTCGCACTCGGCCTTGGGTCGCTCGTAAGCTACGTGCGCGCACGTGGTGAAGCGCTCGGCGTTTGCGCGGACGTAGGACTTGCACAGCGCGCTGAGCGCGCCGCAGTGTTGATCGCGGGACTTTTCGCTGGCGCGCTGATCAGCGCAACGTGGTTGACCGCAGCTCTCGCACTCATCTCCATCGCGTCTGCGATCACCGTGGTGCAGCGAATTCGCTTCGTTCGCGCAGGCCTAGCAGCCGCATCCAGGCAGACGCCGCGCAAGTAGCGGCAATTTAATGCTCGCCGCTGGCGTTGCCAGCGGCAAGTGAAGGTGGGGCTGAAGGTCAGCTCTGCAGAAGAACGGTAGTAACAAGGGGGTACGCAACATGATGGAAATGAACGGGCCAAGAGCCCAATGGAACGTACGACCGGCGCCTTCGACGCCGATCAAGTCAACGAATCCGATTCGTGTGGCGATTGCGGGAGTAGGAAACTGCGCGAGCAGCCTCGTGCAGGGTCGTTATTACTACGCGGACGCCAAGAACGACGCAAAGGTCCCAGGCCTGATGCACGTCGACATGGGCGGGTACCACGTGCGAGACCTTGAATACGTGGCCGCATTCGATGTGAACGTCACGAAGGTTGGCAAGGATCTCTCCGTTGCACTCGGCGCAGAGCCGAACAACACCTGGACCTTCCAGGAGATCCCAACCACGGGCGTCATCGTACAGCGCGGGCCAACGCTTGACGGAATCGGCAAGTACCTGCGCGATGTGGTGAAAGAATCGCCAGAGAAACCGGTTGACGTTGCCGCAGTGCTCAAAGAGCGCAAGGTAGATGTCTTGGTTGCGTACCTTCCGGTCGGTAGCGAAGAGGGAATCCGCTATTACGCCGAGCAGGCGATCAAGGCAGGGTGCGCGTTTGTCAATGCAATCCCAGTCTTCATCGGTCGCGAGCCTGAGTGGCAGAAGAAGTTCGCCGCGGCTGGTCTTCCGATCGTTGGTGACGACATCAAGAGCCAGGTCGGTGCGACGATTGCACACCGAGTACTTGCACGGCTCTTCGCCGATCGCGGCGTGCACCTAGATCGCACGTATCAGTTGAATTTCGGTGGTAACACCGACTTCCAGAACATGTTGGAGCGCGACCGGTTGGAGAGCAAGAAGATCTCAAAGACCAATGCGGTTACCTCAATCCTGGATGAGCCAATGGGTGAGGAGCAGGTGCACGTGGGCCCGTCAGACTTCGTGCCGTGGCTCCTTGACCGCAAGTGGGCAAACATCCGACTCGAAGGGACAACCTTCGGCGGCGTGCCGCTCACGGCTGAGTTGAAGCTCGAAGTCTGGGATTCGCCGAATAGCGCAGGTGTGATCACCGACGCCATTCGTTGCGCGAAGCTCGGACTCGACAGGAAGCTGGCCGGGACACTTGTTGCCCCTTCGGCCTACTTCATGAAGAGCCCACCGATGCAGTTGCACGATGACATCGCGCATGCGGCGGTCGAAGCCTTCATTCGCGGCGAGGACAACCGTGTCCTCGACGGGACCCAGGTCACTGCCGAGGGTTACCCCTCCTCGGAGGCCCTGAACTCAGTCCGCGCCTAACCGTTCCGGCTCGGCTGGCAGCGGCCAGCCCCGCCTTCACGACGAGGAGAGCCGTCGCACCCGAAAGGGGCGGCGGCTCTCCCTATACACTTCCCAGATGAACGAGCAGCAGCCGGCGACCCCTTCGCCGATCCGCCGCGAGAGCTCCGGCTCGGCACCCCGATTCACCCCCCGCCGCCTCTGGGAGCGGATCGTCTATCTCTTCGCTGTTGCCCTCATGCGCCTCGTGGGGGCACTCCCTCCACGCCCCGTAGAGGCCCTTTTTGCCACCCTCGCTCCGCTCGCCTACCTCCTCTGGCCGGCGAAGCGACGCATCGCGAACTCCAATGCCGCAGTGGTCCTTGGGGCTGCCGACGCAGACGGGAACCCCCTCCCAGGGTCGGAGGAGGCGGTTCAGGCACGCGCGATCGCCAACTACCGCAGCTACGGACGCTTCACGGCGGAGCTCCTCCGCCTCCCCAGCCGTTCGCTGGACGCGATCTCTGCCGAGGTTGACCTGCGGGAAACCACCGTGCTCGACGATCTCAAGAGTCGTGGCCAAGCGGCGGTCTTCGTTGGATTCCATGCGGGGAACAACGAACTCGGTGCAGCGAGCCTTGGCAAGAAGGCATACGACGTGAGCGTTGTTGCCGATGACACCGCCTTCCCCGAAATGTACGAACTACTTCGGCGCGTGCGCGCGTCGTGGGGAATCAAAGTGATTGACTGGCGCGCGATCCGCGAAGTCTTCGGCGTGATGCGTCGCGGCGGGGTTCTTGTGCTCTTGATCGACTGGGGCTGGAAACCAGACGGAATTCCGTGCCAACTCTTCGGGAGGTGGACGACGCTCCCCAGCGGACCTGCGGTGATCGCGGCGCGCGGCAACGCGCCAATCATCCCCTTCTTTGTTCGCCGCGAACGTCCAGGTGCATTCTACATTCAATACGGCACACCTATCAGCGCAGGAAATGGATCGCTCGCCGCTCAACTTGCCGCAACGCAGGAGACAGCACACCAGATGGAGCAGCTCATCAGGACCGAACCAACACAGTGGAACTGCTTCAAGCCGCTCTGGCCCGACGCACGCGAGCAGCAGCGACTCGAAGAACTTGCTGCGCTGATGGCAACCCAACATGAGCGTGGAGCGAGAGGCGAGTGATACGACACGCGGCGCGCGCACTGAGAGACCAAGTCGTTGGCCGCGCAGCGATCGCTGGGCTCACGCTCCTCTCGTATCTGCCCGAGCGACTCCTCCTTCTCGTTGCGCGTGCATGGGGGGTGATCGGACCGAAGGTGCAGAGCGCCCGCGCGCGACGTGGTGCAATCAACCTCGCGCGTGTCTACACGTTTCGCGACGGTGCGGCGCCATCAGCGCAGACCGTCGCGCGCGGTGTCCAGCAACTATTTGAGCATCATCTGCGCTTCTATATAGAGAGCGCGCGCGCACCGCGACATGCGCGATCAATCATTGCTACCCGTGTCGCGCTTGAAGATGAACTGGCAGTCGCCGCTGCGTTCACTCCCTCCGCTGGCAGCGCCATCTTCTTGGCTGCACACTTCGGAGCGATTGAACTGCCGGGGAGCATCCTTGCGGATCGTACCGGTCGAACCCCAATCGCTCCAATGGAGGAGATTGCAAATCCAGTGTTGCAAACGTGGATGCTTCGCGTGCGCGGTGCGGGCCTCGGACTACGAATCATTTCGGCAAAAGGGGCAGCGCAGGTGATGAGCAGCGAACTGAAGGCAGGCGGGATCGTTGGCATGGTTGCCGATCGAAACATCGTCGGCGCTGGCGTTCCCGTATCGCTCTTCGGGTTCTCCGCTCGACTCCCGATCAGCCCTGCTCTCCTTGCCGTTGAATCGGGCGCGCGACTCTATGTTGCCGCAGTCATTCGCGAGCCACGCGGTCGATACACGGGATACCTCCGAGAGGTGCAAATCCCAGAAGATGGTGACCGAATGGCGAGGACGCGCGTCGCACTTGCCGGGATATCTCGCGCATTTGAAGAGTTGATCCTGAAAGCTCCAGAACAGTGGTGGACGCTCTTCTATCCAATCTGGGACGATCTTCGCGTATGAGCCAGAGCATGTCGCGCGCCGATCTGCACATCCACACGATGGCTTCAGATGGGACTGCGTCTGTCTCCCAGGTCTTGGCGCGCGCGGAGGAGGTCGGTCTTGATCTGATTGCGATCGCGGATCACGACCGGATTGACGCGGCGCAGGCGGCGCAGCAGATGGCGCAACGGAACGGACTGCACGTTCAGGTGGTTGTTGGCGAGGAGATCTCCACGCTGCAGGGCCACCTTCTAGGGCTCTTCTTGAAGGAACGGATTCGCCCCCTGCGGTCGTTGCGCCGTTCGATCGCGGAGATCCACGAACAGGGAGGGATTGCAATCGTGGCCCACCCGCTCTTCCCGCACCCGCTCTGCGCCCAGGAGGGGACGATCCGCTCCGTCGCTGCAGATCGCGATCCATCCAGCCGTCCGGATGGCATCGAGACGTACAACCCAACGATCTTTGGCACCTACCCACGCCGCCGCGTGGCGAGGCTCAACCATGAGCTCGGCCTTGCCAGCATCGGAAGTTCAGACGCGCACGTCTTGAGTGCGATCGGTCGCGTCTGGACCGTCTTTGAAGGTTCAAGCCCCGAGGCGCTCCGTAACGCAATCCTTGCACGCACCGTCAGTGTTGGCTCAGGGAGCGATCACACGCTCACAGAGAACCCCGAAATCTTCGGCCGTCAAATCCTTCGCAATTTGATCGGACTCGGACAGGATCTTGCGGGTGTGACACGGCCACTCTGGACACTTGGCGGCGAGCGACGCGGTCGAGATCTGGGATACCCCGGCAGTCGCCGCCGACCCGCACGATACGAGCCGGAGGATGAGCGGTGAAGATCGGCATTGTCACTCCATACGCTTATCCCATGCCCGGAGGCGTCAATGATCATGTTGGATCGCTCTATCGAGTGTTGCGTGCTCGCGGACATGATGTGCGCATCATCACGAGCAGCCACGGTCTTCAGAAGGCGAGCGAAGGCGACATCATCCGCGTTGGAAAGGGTTTCAGCGTCCCGTTCAACGGTTCAATGGGAACTATCACGTTGAGCCCCACATATCTTGCGCAGATGCGCGCAATCCTGGAGCGAGAGCGTTTTGATGTACTCCACTATCACGAACCATTTGTCCCGTTCTTAAGCCTTGTAACGCTCACGCTCTCAACCTCAGTAAACGTCGGAACCTTTCATGCGTTCGGTGGTCTCTCCATCAGTTATGAGTTTGGAAAGCGGATGCTCGGTCACTACGCGGGAAAGCTGCACGGCAGGATTGCCGTGAGCCCCGCGGCGCGACACTTCATCAGCCGCTACTTCCCGGGCGAATACAAGATCGTGCCAAACGGCGTTGAGCCAGGCAGATATCAGCGCGCGGTGCCAATTGCTCGATATCGTGACGGCGTCCCCAACATTCTCTTTGTTGGCCGCATGGAGCCGCGAAAGGGCCTCATCCACTTGCTCCGCGCCTTCCGAAAGTTGCAGCGCGATGAGGTTCGTGCACGACTGCTGCTTGTGGGTACGGGACCAGGGGAGCGCGAAGCGCGTCGATACGTGTTGACACGACAGCTGGAAGGCGTCGAATTTCTCGGTCGCGTGCCGGAGGCACAGAAGGCGCAACTGTTCAAGACTGCCGATATCTATGTCTCGCCAGCCACCGGGCGTGAGTCGTTCGGGATCGTGTTGCTCGAAGCGATGTCAGCAGGCGCACCAATCATCTGCTCCGATATCCACGGCTATCGCGGCGTGGTGCGTCGTGAGCGCGACGGAATCCTTGTGGAGCCGGGAAACGCGGACGCGCTCGCGGCAGCAGTCCGGCGACTGATTGACGATCTGGCCCTCCGCGCGCAGCTTTCGCGCGCGGGTGAAGAGCGCGCGCAACTCTTCACGTGGGAGCGTGTCGGTCAGGCGGTGGAGGAGTACTACGGGTTCGTGATCCGTAGACTTGCGGAGCAGGGCCAACTCCCATCGGGCTTTAGCGCACCGATTCCCCCGCCACCCGGCCCGCGAGTTCGCACAGCAGGCGAGCGGTAAGGCCCCACACGCGTATCTCGCCTGGCACCACAAAGGCGCCGTAGCGCAGCGGCACACCGTTCTGGTCGCCATCAACGTCATACACGGGAAGTCTCGGGTCGAAGATTCCGAGCTCAGCCCCGACCACACCTGCCACCTCCGCAGGGTCGGGATTCAAGGTGGGCGTCTCTGGCGCTACCGCAACCACCACATGGATCAGGAAGTTGCTCGCCGGAATGTAAGCGGGATCGAGCGTCCCAACGAGAGTGATGCCGTGCTGCGGGTCGTCTGCGTCAAAGCCGAGTTCTTCATGCAGTTCGCGGATTGCCGTCTGTTGCGGTGTCTCGGCGTGCTCCATCTTCCCGCCCGGAAGGGCGAGCTGCCCGCCGTGCGTGCCACCCTGCGCGCGCTTGATCAAGAGCACCTGGCAGTCAAACGGATGGGCCTCCAGGCTCGCGCCACCACCCCCAACAGAGCAGCTGCCGAGTGCAACTGGCGGAATCAGGAGTGCGGTAACGGCTGCAACGCGCGGCACCCCCTCTACTGGAGGGTTGAGGTCAACCGGCTCAAGGCCGGGGAGACGACGCGGCGTCAGGTTTGGTTGCAGTGGAAAGGGGAGCGGGGGGAGGTTCCCCGACGCGTCGCGCGCTAACGCGCGACGCACCCTCTCCGCAATCTGCTCCGCCGCCTGGCGTTGCGCCTCCACGAGCTAGCTCGGGCGAACGGTGACCCCTGGTGCGCCAGGCGCGCGGAGCGACCGTCCAGTGATACGCGGCGTTCGAGCGGGCGTCGATCCGGTCGGGAGTGGCTTCGGCTTGCGACGCAGCGCATGCTCCAGCACCTGTCCGATCGTCTCCACAGGAACGATCTTCAGCGCCTTGCGAATCTCCTCTGGAATCTCCGGAAGGTCCTTCTCGTTCTTCTTTGGGACAAGGACCAGCCGAGCACCAGACGCGTGGGCCGCGAGCGCCTTGCTCTTGAGCCCGCCGATTGGCAGCACGCGCCCGCGGAGCGTCACCTCGCCTGTCATTGCCACCTCCTTGCGGACTGGAATCCCTGTGAGCGCTGAGACGATCGCCGTTGCGATCGTCACACCCGCAGACGGACCGTCTTTTGGAATGGCGCCTGCAGGCACGTGGATGTGAAGTCCAAGCTTCTCGAATCGTTCAGGCGCGATCCCAAGTTCGCTAGCGTGCGACTTGATCCAGGTAAGTGCGGCACGCGCCGACTCCTTCATCACGTCGCCAAGCTGGCC
>JBJTVF010000061.1:0-2633 GCA_046081085.1 Candidatus Limnocylindrus sp. | reverse complement strand
GGTGATCTTTCCGCCCATCTTCCAGGTCGGATGCTTCAGAGCATCCTCAAATCGCGCGTTGGCGATCCGCGCGGCATCCCACATTCGAAAGGGTCCACCACTCGCGGTCAGCCAGAATCGCTCCACACGATCGATGGATTCGCCGGCCAGACACTGCCAGAGGGCTGAATGTTCGCTGTCTACTGGGCGAAGGCGCTCGAGGATCTCTGTGCCACGTCGTGCGGCAGCACTACGCGCCGCGCCGATCACGAGTTCACCACCAGCAACAATCGTCTCCTTATTGGCGATTGCAACGGCCACTCCAGCTTGGAGTGCATCAATGGTGGCATGCAGGCCCGCGATCCCTGTTGCAGCAGCGACCACGAGATCCGGTGCCGCTCCGAGAAGGGCGTCACTCAACTCTACGCCACTCTGCCCTACGATTCGGCGTGCGCGCGGATGCGCGGCTGCGAGCTCCTGCACTGCAGCGCTCTCGTGGCCGACCGCGTACGCAACGAGCTCAAAGCGGTCTGGAGAGTCACGAAGTACCTGCAGCGTCTGCGCACCGATCGATCCGGTCGCACCGATGATGGCGACTCGCTGCCTATCCATCAGCTGCCAGGAAACGTAGCCCGCACAGCCTCAAGCATGATCGCCGCAAGGAGCGCAACCGGTGCTGCGAGAAGCAGGCTATCGATTCGATCCAGCACTCCACCGTGCCCTGGGATCAGCGTTGCGGAGTTCTTGATGCCAGCCGCGCGCTTGAAGAGCGACTCGATCAAGTCTCCGGCCTCGGCGGCAGCGGCAACGAGGAAGCTCGTAGGGAGCGCCCAGACCAACGGGGCGTCAAGCCAGCTGATGGCGGCGGCTGCGCCGAGGAGTGTCGCTGCGCACAGTCCCCCAATCAGTCCTTCGACGCTCTTGCGCGGAGAGATGAGTGGGGCAAGCCTTCGTCTCCCGATTTGTCGACCAACAAGGTAGGCCCCCGTATCGGCGCTCCACACTACCGCAAGAAGCCATGCGATCCATGGCGCGGGTGTCTCACCTCGAGCGTAGCCGAAGAGCGGTATCAGAAGAAGTGGGGAGAGCCAGACGGCCGTCGCCACTGTGCCGAATAGTGAACGAGCGTATGGCGCAACGCTCCCGCGCTTCACGCGAAGTGCCCGGACAAGCTGAAGCGTGATCAGTGCAAGCAGGACGAGCACCCAGCAGGCCACCGCCTCTATGGGGCCGACGGCGACAAGTGCGGCGAGCGGCAACACGAGAAGAGCCGCGCTCCACACAGTCGACGCACCACCCGAGATTGCCCCAACAATCTGCGCCCCTTCTCGCGCCGCTAGCACGATAAGTAGGGCTGTCAGTGGAAGTGTCCCGTATGGCCAGATCAACAAGCCAGCCGCGAACGGAAGGATGAGCAGTGAACCGATCGCGCGCTCAGCCAAGCTGTTGCGCTGCCGCCTCATCGTCCGAACCGCCGTGTCCGCGCCGCGTACGCGCGCATCGCTGATTCAAGGTCTGCGCCGCTGAAGTCCGGCCAGAGCCCAGGCCAGGTCACGAGTTCGGTATACGCAGTCTGCCAGAGAAGGAAGTTCGAAAGTCGCTCCTCGCCGCCGGTTCGAATCAGTAGGTCTGGGTCCGGGATTTCACGGGTGTAGAGCGCGCCGCTGATCGTCTCCTCGTCGACCTGTTCCGGCACCATCCTTGAGCGCACGATGGCGCGAACGGCATCGACGAGCTCCGTTCGGCCACCGTAGTTGAATGCGACGTGCAGCCGCATGCTCCTCCCTGCAGCCGTCGCATCACACGCGCGCTGGATACGTTGCGCGGCGTCCGCTGGAAGTTCTTGAAGGCGACCGAGGAAGTCAACCGCAATGCTGTTACTCACTAGTGTGGCAGTTTCACGTTCGATCGTTTGCGCGAGCAGGGCGAAGAGTTGGTTCACCTCGCGGTCATCACGACCCCAGTTCTCGCGGCTGAATGCGTAGACAGTCAGGTGCTCAATGCCAAGCTCGGCAGCGCGAGTGATGACGCCTCGCAGCGCTTCGGTTCCTGCCGTATGTCCGTCTAGTTCATCTCGACCCTGGGCTTTAGCCCAGCGACGATTTCCGTCCATGATTATGGCGACATGGCGCGGCAGGCCCTGCGCCGCCGGTCCGCGATGGACGAGCGGTGGAGCGTCAACCGGACGATCGACGCTACGCTCGGTCAACCTTCGAGAACCTCGCGCTCCTTGGAGGACGCCATGCGGTCGATCTCTGCGATCTTTGCGTCCGTTGCCTTCTGTAAGGCGTCGAGTCGGCGCCTGGAATCATCCTCCCCGATCTCCTTTGCCTTCTCAAGCTTTTTGATGGCCTCCTGCTCGACACGACGAGCATTCCGAATCTCAATGCGTGCCTCTTCGGTCCTCTTCCCCATCTGCTTGACAAGGTCCTTTCGGCGCTCCTCCGTCATCGATGGGACGCGAAGCCGAATGATGTTTCCGTCAACTGCGGGAGTCATTCCTAGTTGGGCGCTGTTGAGCGCCTTCTCGATTGCGGGAATTGCGGTCGGGTCCCACGGCTGCACGACGAGGAGCGTGTTCTCCGGGACGCTGATGCCAGCCATCTGATTCAACGGCGTTTTTGCGCCGTAGTGGTCCACCGTGATGTGCTCGA
>JBJTVF010000060.1:0-21516 GCA_046081085.1 Candidatus Limnocylindrus sp. | reverse complement strand
CGTCCCCACTCGAGCGTGGAGCGTCGTGATCACCACGCCGCTCCCGACATCATCGAGCAGCGCCAGCGAGCTGCTCTGCCCCGCGCCCGCATCGTCATACGCCTGAAACTGCACGTGCCCAATCCGGCTCACCGCACGCTGCGCCGCCAACTCAAGGTCAGCGATGCGCGCCGATCCGTCACGCAGCTGACGGCCATGCTCCGCTGTCACTTCGAGAAGCCGTGCGAGCTGTCCTGCCCTGCTCCCCTCGCCCTCGCGCATGAGCGCTGCGAGCTTGCGGCGGGCGGTTCGGGCGGCAAGAAGTGCCAAGAGGGCGACCAGAAGGGCGAGGCCCAAGAGGAGCGCGGCGGCGGCGGTAAGGGTGCTGATCGGATCGGCCTGCATGACCCGATCGTATCAGCCCCCTCGTGCCATCTAATGGTCACGTGCTCTCCGCTATCCTGCACCTAATGCAGCGACCGCTGCGCGACGAGAGCGAAGACAGAGGAGGAAACGTGGCGAAGGGTGTGAAGCGCTTTAGGCCTGATCATCGCCCGAAGAAGGAGCGGCCGAACGCACCGAAGCGCGGCCTTACCGCCGCCGAAGAAGCCGCCGCTGCGGCATACGAGGCGAAGCTCGAGGCCCCGCGCGTTATCAACGTGACGACTAATCCCCTCGACTCGCTGACTCGGGGCGCATCTGCTCAGCGGCTCGCCACCGAGATTGCAACGGAGCTCCCAGTTGTCCGTCGAGACCTGCGGCGAATCGTCATGACGTACGGGGGGCTCCTTGGACTTCTCGCCGCAATCTGGCTGGTTGCCACTACGACCGGCTTCATCAGCGCCTAACGGCGCACCCACCAATGGCGACTATCGTCATCGCGGAGACGCTCGCAGCCAGCGGCGTTGACACGCTCAAGGCGGCGGGACACACCGTGCACGATCTCTCCGGTCAATCGCGTGACGCCATTGCCGCTGCACTCCCCGGGGCAGATGCGCTGATCGTGCGTTCTCAGGTCAAGGTAGACGCCGCGCTGATTGCAGCGGGACCGAAGCTGCGCATCATCGGACGCGCCGGTGTCGGCATTGACAATATCGACGTAGTTGCGGCTGAGCGTGCAGGAATCCTCGTTGTGAACGCCCCAGATGGAAACACGGTTGCAGCGGCAGAACACACGTTCGCGCTACTCCTTGCACTCGCACGACACGTCACAAACGGTGATCGATCCGTGCGCGACGGCACCTGGGCGCGTGCGGCGCTCAAAGGGTTTGAACTTCGTGGTCGACGGCTCGGCATCGTTGGCCTAGGACGAATTGGCCGAGCAGTTGCCGCTCGCGCTACCGCTTTTGGCATGCTCCTCCTCGGAAGCGACCCGATGGTGAGCCCTTCCGATGCGGCGAGTTTTGGTGTGCGTCTCCTCCCGCTTGATCAGCTCCTCCGTGAATCGGATGTCGTCACCCTGCACACTCCCGCTGTTGGCACGAGCCCGCTCATCGGCGCGGCGGAGCTCGCGAAGATGCAGCCGCATGCGGTACTGATCAACGTGGCACGTGGGAGTCTGGTTGACGAACGTGCGCTCGCCGCAGCACTCAGCTCAGGAGCTATCGCAGGCGCTGCGATTGACGTGTACGCAACGGAGCCCCCGAAGGACTCACCGCTCCTTGCCGCACCGAACACCGTACTGACACCGCATCTTGGTGCGCAGACGAGCGACGCGCAGATTGCCGTCGCACGCGAGGTCGCAGAGCGAATCTGTGACTTCTTCCGAACGACCTAGGGGCTACTCCCCGCCGCCACCCGACGGTTTTGCTGGGGGGGCGCTCGGTGTTGGAGTGGACGGCGCAGGGGTTGCGCTCGGCGTGCCCCCTGATGTGACGGCGGATGTCACAGCACCACCACTCTCCCCACCACGTCGTTCGAGCTTCGCCCAACCACTCCCCTTGAAATGTACGCTCGTCGCCGAGAAGCGACGCTCAAGCGGGCCACCGCAGGCCTCGTGTGTTCGCTTCGTCTCATCATCAATACCGTGCAGCAACTCGACGGTGGTGCCGCAGCGTGTGCAGTGATAGTCATAGAAGGGCATCAGGCGCCTCGCTCAAGACGAGCGATCTCATCGCGCAACTCTGCGACCCGTCGTTCAGCGCCTGCGACCACCGTTGCGGGAGCCTTCCCTGTGAATGACGGATCTGCAAGCCGCGCCTCAGCGGCGGCGAGTTGGGCTTTTGCGGCGACAAGTTCGCGTTCGCGACGCACACGATCCGCATCACGGGTCGATGCGTCCGCCTCTGGCGGCGAGAGTCGGGCGGTGAGGGCACCCGCAACGATCAGCATCCCCTCCTCCCCCGCGGGAAGACTCGAGTCGATCGTCAGCGGACGGACACGCGCGAGTCGCTCGATTGCTGCGCGCAAGCGTTCACCTGATGCGGCAAGAGTCGCTGGTGCGGCAACCGCAAGCGGCATCCACGCGCCGGCTGGGAGCTTCGTGCTGGTGCGCGCCGCCCGTACCTCGCGCACAAGTTCCAGCCACTGATCGATTGCGGTCGCACCGTCGCCTCCCTTGGCGTCTCGCGCAGGCCATGCGGCGGTGGCGAGAAGTGGTCCATCTCCCTCGCGGCGCGGGAGCGCCTCCCAGATCTCTTCCGTGATAAATGGCGCCACTGGGTGCAAGAGGCGAAGGAGCGCATCGAGTCCATCGACGAGCGTCCACCAGACCGCAACGCGTTCCTCCGCGGGCCGCGACTCGTCAGCAAGGGTGACCTTGGCAAGCTCGATCGCTTGGTCGCAGTACTCGGCCCAGATCGCATCGTAGATGCGCTGCGCCGCTTCAGAGAACCCGTATCCGGCTAGGTTCCGATCCACATCTTCGATCGCACTACTGATGCGCGCCGACATCCATGCACCAAACTCACCCTCCGCCATCTGTGATGTTCGAGCACCAGGACGATCACCGGTGACCTCCGCGGGGCGTGCGCCGAGGACAAAGCGCGCCGCGTTCCAGAGCTTGTTCATGAAGTTGCGCGCGTTCTCCAACTTCTCCGGAGAGAGGCGTTGATCGGCGCCAGCCGCGGTCCCCGAGACGAGCGCAAAGCGCAGCGCGTCGGCACCAATCTCATCAATCAGCGAGAGTGGGTCAACCACATTCCCCTTCGTCTTTGACATCTTCTGACCCTCGGGGTCACGCACCATCCCGTGCAGATAGATCGTCTCAAACGGTGGCTCGCCCATCAGCTCAATGCCGAGCATCATCATGCGCGCCACCCAGAAGAAGAGGATGTCGTGCCCCGTCTCCATCACCTGTGACGGGTAGTAGCGCTTCAGATCACTCGTCTGATCCGGCCAACCGAGTGTGCTGAACGGCCAGAGGCCAGAGCTGAACCACGTGTCGAAAATGTCGCTCTCCTGGACCAACTGATCGGCGGGCGCACCGCACTCGCTGCAGCCAACCGGTCCCTCTTCGTCAGCGCTGACGGTGATGTGGTTATCGGCGCAATACCACGCAGGGATCCGATGCCCCCACCAGAGCTGGCGACTCACATTCCAATCGCGAATCTCCGTCAGCCAGTGCTCCCATGTCTTCTCAAAGTGCGCAGGGACAATGCGTGTCTTCCCTGAGCGCGTCGCAGCGAGTGCCTTCTCAGCGAGCGGCTTGGTGCGGATGAACCACTGCGTTCGTAGGCGCGGCTCGAGGATGTCGTTGCTCCGCTGGCAGCGCGCCGGATTCGCGGTGTGCGACCTCACCGAGACGAGGAGACCGAGCGCTTCAAGCGCCGCAACGATCGCCTTGCGGGCGGCAAACCGCTCCATTCCTGCGAACGGTTTCGGGGCGTCAGCCACAATGTGCGCCGCCTCATCCAAGATCGTCGGCGCTGGGAGGTTGTGGCGCAGGCCCACCTCTCGGTCGTTCGGATCGTGCGCAGGCGTCACCTTCACCGCGCCAGTGCCGAACGTCTGGTCCACAAAGTCATCGGCAAGGATCGGAACGGCGCGATCAACGAACGGAATGATGACGCGCGAGCCGATCAACTTCGCGTAGCGCGGGTCGTCTGGGTGGACGGCAACCGCCGTATCGCCGAGCAGCGTCTCAGGGCGCGTGGTTGCGACCACGATCCCGTCACCAGGCGCACCACCTTCCAGCGGATATCGGATCTCCCAGATGTTTCCACGCTCCTCTACGGCAATTGACTCAAGGTCGGAGACGCTCGTCTTGCAACCTGGGCACCAGTTGACCAGCGCCTCGGTTCGGTACGCGAGGCCGCGCTCATAGAGCGTGGCGAAGGCGGTGCGCACGGCGCGACTCGAAACTTCATCCATCGTGAAGCGGGTGCGCCCCCAGTCGGCTGACGCACCGAGCCTACGGAACTGTCCAAGGATGATGCCGCGCGTCTCTTCCATAAAGCGATGCATCCGTTGCAGGTAGCGCTCGCGACCGAGGCTGGCGCGACTCTCCCCTTCATCGGCGATGATCTTGTCCAACACGAACTGTGCGGCGATTGATGCGTGGTCAACGCCAGGGAGCCAGAGCGTGGGTCGCCCCTCCATCCGTGCCCTGCGCGCGAGGAGATCTTCCAGGGTGACGAAGAGTGCATGTCCTACATGGAGACCGCCGGTGACGTTCGGCGGCGGCATGATGATCGTGAACGGTGGGAGGCCCACCTTGGCGACGCTGTCCCGACCCTCAGGGTTCCCGTAGTCGCTTGCCGCCCAGCGCGCCGCGACCTGCGGCTCGATCTCGCTCGGGGTGTAGGAGGAGCCGAGCTCGCGCGGGGCGCTCACGCCGACGCGCGCGGCGCCGCTTTTCTAGGGCGCTGCAGTGGGCTCGCCGCCCGCGTTCCGTCGCTCGCAGCGCCGCCGTCCTCCGATTCACTCAGCAAGAGTGGAGTGACACTACCCGTGACTGACTCCTCCGTCACCACACAGCGGCGCACGTCGCGACGATCTGGGAGTTCGTACATCGTGTTGAGAAGTGTCTCCTCCACCACGGCACGGAGCGCACGGGCGCCTGTCTTCCGGAGCAGCGCCCTCTCCGCAGTGGCACGCAGCGCACCCGGTGTGAACTGCAGCTCAACATTGTGGAGTTCAAAGAGCCGTTGATACTGCTTCACGAGCGCGCTCTTCGGCTGCACGAGAATCGCAACCAGATCGTCAAGGGTCAGCCGATCGAGGGCGACCACCATCGGGAGGCGTCCGATGAATTCGGGAATGAGCCCGTAGCGGAGGAGGTCGTCGGGCATCAGTTGTTCAAGCACACGCTCGCGCTCATCACTCCCTTTCGGAGCATCGGAGCCGAACCCGATCCCGCGACGGCCCACGCGTTCGATGACGATCTTGTCCAGTCCCTCAAAGGCGCCGCCGCAGACAAAGAGAATGTTGGTGGTGTCAATCTGGAGATACTCTTGGTGCGGATGTTTTCGACCACCCTGTGGTGGCACGTTCGCCACGGTTCCTTCAATGATCTTGAGCAGCGCCTGCTGGACGCCTTCACCTGAGACGTCACGCGTGATTGAGGGGTTCTCCGCCTTCCGCGTGATCTTGTCGATCTCATCGATGTAGATGATGCCGCGCTGCGCGCGCTCAATGTCGCCATCCGCCGCCTGGATGAGACGCAACAGGATGTTCTCAACATCCTCTCCAACATACCCAGCCTCAGTGAGGCTGGTGGCGTCGGCGATGCAGAACGGCACGTCTAGAAAGCGTGCCAATGTCTGCGCGAGAAGCGTCTTCCCTGACCCAGTCGGGCCGACGAGCAGGATGTTTGACTTGGCGATTTCCACGCCGTCGGGCGAAGCGGGGGCGGCGATGCGCTGATAGTGATTGTGGACTGCCACAGCGAGCGAACGCTTCGCACGCTCCTGGCTGATCACATGCTCGTTCAGCGCGGCGTGAATCTCGCGGGGTGTTGGGGTAGTGTCGCCCCAAGGGTTACCTCGTACTGAGGCGCTCGGTGACGGATCAACCGCAATCTCCGCGCAGAGCGCAATGCACTCATCGCAGATGAAGACGCCTTGTCCAGCGATCAGCTTGCGAACCTGCTCCTGCGTCTTCCGGCAGAACGAACAGCGATAGGATCCACTCCCAGGTCCACCAGACTTTGCGCGGCGGCCACCACCTCGTGTCCCTTCGCCACCCCTGGAACCGTTGCGACCTGTCCCGTCACCCGCCTCTGCCATATCGCGCGCCTACTTCTTCTTCGGCGGAACGACCGGAGGGAGCTTGTAGACTTCGTCGATGATGCCGTACTCCACCGCCTCCTCGGGCGAGAGGAAGAGGTCGCGGTCGGTATCTTTCACAACTTTGTCAATCGGTTGGCCGGTGTGCGCGGCGAGGATCTCCTGGGTGGTCTTGACCAGCTTCTCCATCTCTTTCACCTGGATGAAGACGTCTGGCGTGTTACCTCGGAACCCGCCAGAACCCTGGTGGATCATGATCCGACTGTGTGGCAGCGCAAAGCGCCGGCCAGGTGCACCTGCGGCGAGGAGGACGGCACCCATCGACATGGCGATGCCAGTACAGATCGTACTCACTGGTGCGCGCACATATTGCATCGTGTCGTAAATTGCGAGGCCTGAGGTGATCACGCCCCCTGGGCTGTTGATGTAAAGGAAGATCTCCTTCTCGGGATCCTCGGCATCAAGGAAGAGGAGCTGTGCAATCACCAGGTTCGCAATGTCATCTTCGACGCCCGCGCCGAGGAAGATGATGCGCTCTTTGAGGAGGCGCGACCAGATGTCGTAGGCGCGTTCGCCCTTGCTGGACGACTCAATCACCATTGGTACGAGCATTGACCCCTCCTAGCGTCTAAACCTTCGAACGACCCGCGACCGGCGCGTCTGGTGTGGAGGGTGAGTTTACTTCGCGGAACGCTTTGCGGGCGAACGCTTCGCTTTGGGAGCGTCAGCCGACCCGCCGGCGGGGCTCACCGCAGGGCTGAGGGCGCTCGCTGCGGGACGCGGTGGTCGCTCAGGTCCCCATGCAGGCCATGCGCCAGGGTTGGCATCAAACCAGTCTTCAACGATCTTCTCAACCACAAGTGAGCGACGGAGCGAGGCGCGAATGGCGCGGCGACCACGCTCTGAAGCGAGATACGCCTCCAGCTTCCGCTGACCCTGCACCTGTGGCTGCGCTCGGTGCACCTCTTCGTCGATGAGTTCCTCAGGCACCTGAATCCCTTCGGCGCCGGCAACCGCGGAGAGGACGAGCAGGGTGCGTGCGCGGCGCTCACCGCGATCGCGTAGCTCTGCGCGGATCTCTTCGGCGCTCTTCCCGGCCGCCCCCAGGTACTGCTCAAAGGAGAGACCCTGCCGTGCAATGGATCGCGCCAACTCATCGACAAGGCCGTCAATCTCTTCTTCAATCAACGGATCAGGGATCTCGACGGTGGCGTTCTCCATGGCGTACACCACGATCTTGTCAGCAAACTCGTGACGACCGCGATCTGCAGCGCTCGCCTTGAGGCGCGTAAGGATCTCAGCGCGTAGCCCTGCCACGTTTTCCACGTTCGCAACCTGCTTGGCAAATGCATCGTCAAGCGGCGGCGGGATCCGTGCGCGCAACTCCTGGATCACCACATCGAACCGTGCTGGCACACCGCGCAACGACTCCTCTTGGTAATCGTCAGGGAAGGTCACTGAAACCGTGGCAGCGTCACCGATTTTCGCGCCAACGAGCTGTGTCTCAAACCCTGGGATCAGACGCTCAGAACCGAGCACGATCGGCATCTTCTCAGACGCGGCCCCGGCAATTGGCGTGTCGTCCTTGGCACGGTATCCAGTAAACGAGATGATCGCGTAATCACCCATCGCGGCACCCCGATCGGTCACCGGAGTCAGCACCGCATAGCTGTCACGAAGATCATCGATCACGACGTCAACCTTCTTGTCATCGGGTTCTTCGAACGATGGGGTGAAGGTGAAACTCTGATAATCGCCGAGCTTCACCTCAGGCGGAACAGAGACTGTTGCCGAGAACGCGTACTCGACCCCTTCCGCTGCTGGCTGCGCCGCGATGGTGGGACTCGTCAGCGGCAGCGTCTCAGATTCCATGATCGCCTTGCGATAGCCACGCTCAATGAGAATCTCTGTCGCCTCCTCAAGGATGCCTGCGAGTCCAGCGAATCGCTCGACAACTTGGCGCGGTGCTTTTCCAGGCCGAAAGCCAGGGATGCGGCTGCGCGAGGCCACCTGGCGAACCGCGCTGCTGATCGCAGCCGTCACCTCATCCACGGGCATCACGATATCAAGGCGCACGCTGCTCTTTGGCCCTGGCGTGGAGGTGACTTTCATGCGTGCAACGATAGCCGAGAAGTCGCACGTTGATGGTGGGCGAGGTGAGACTCGAACTCACACGTCGTTGCCGACACCAGCTCCTAAGGCTGGCGCGTCTACCGTTTCGCCACTCGCCCCCGATCATCATGGGCTCCCCCGCCCGTTTCGTCCACTGGCGCAATCGGAGTACGAGCGCTTGCAGATCCTGGATTCGCTGGTCGTCCGTCAAGTAGCGCGTCGATGACGGCGCGACCGCCCCTCTCTGCTGCGGCTGCAGCAAGTCCAGCGGCAAATGCGCTCACCACACCCGCCCCCTCTGATGGAGCACGCGACTCATCACCACGTCGCTCTTGCGAACGACCGCCAGTGATCCAGCGCAATCCAACCAGAGCGAGTGCCGCTGCAATGCCGAGGACCTGCAGCGGGTGTTCGCGTAGCTCCTTTCCGAGACCACCACTAGGACGCAACCGTCGCGCAATGGCACGCGCGCCGTTCAGGGAGCCCTCTCGAGCGCGTTGCACTTGTTCAACTTCCTGCGCAACACCAGGGCGATCTTCAAGGAGCGCCGCGACTCGTTCTGACTTCTGTTCGTCCCTCACGCGTCACCTCCGCGGTCGGGTCGAATGCGCTCTGCGGCCCGGCTCAGCGTCTCCGCCACGCGGCTGACCGTACGACCCAACGTTCCGATCGCCGCGTCGGCGCTGCCGATCGCCTCGCCGATCTCTGCAGCAACGCCGCTTAGCGCCTCCTCGCGAAGATCTTCCAGCGCGCTCGCGGTGGCGCGCAACTCCGCCTCGCTCGCCAAGGGCACAAATCGATCCGTGAATCGCTGCATGTTGAAGGTGGAAAGCCCGACGAGCAGATCAACGAACAGGGTGATCAGGCCCAACGTGATCGCGAACCCTGCGGCGGGGCCAGCGGCCCAACCGAGTGGGAAAAGGGTGAGGAGAAGCGTACCGACCCCAACCAAAACGGAGATCAACAGCGCTCGTGCGCGCCTACCGGTGCTGATCCTCAAGATTGAAGAGGCGATCGCTGCAGCGAGTGAGAGGAGGATCAGCGTCATCTGTGCCGCCCCCCAGAGCTGGGAGCCGAAGAGTCCCTCGCCGAGCACCAGAAAGAGCGCAATGAGGAGGCCGAGCAGCGCGGTGACGATAAGGGATACCACCGCAGCAACACCGATCAGGGTGATCATCACGTCTCGAGCGATCGCGCCGAGCTCTGCGCGCAACAGCGCCAAGTGACCAGCGAAGAGCGCGCGAACCGCGGCGATCAGCAGATCGAGCGACTCGCTGAAACTCTGCTCTCCCGCCCCGCGTTCTGCCATCAGGCGATGGTCAGTGTGGTGCCACGCTCGCTCGCTGCGCGAACGGAGAGACGCGCCGCCACCGCCCCAGCAACCTGCGTGAGCGCGGCCGACGCTGGGCCGGGCTCACGTTGCGCAACCACGGGAATGCCAGCATCACCTCCCTGGCGAACAGCGATCTCGAGCGGCACACGGCCGAGCAACTCAAGTTGTTCGTCTTTCGCCAGTCGCTCTGCCCCGCCGCGTCCAAAGATCTCCGTCAGTTCGCCACAGTGCGGACAGGCAAACGCCGACATGTTCTCGACGATTCCCAGAATTGGGACATTCATCCGACGGAACATCGCGAGTGCCTTGGTCACATCCGAGAGGGCAACATCCTGTGGCGTGGTCACGAGCACCGCGCCCGCGAGTGGCACCGCCTGCGCGAGCGTGAGCTGCGCATCCGAAGTTCCAGGCGGAAGATCCACGACAAGATAGTCAAGTTCACCCCACTCCACATCGCGCAGGAACTGCTGGATCGCGCCGCCAATCAGAGGTCCCCGCCAGACAATCGGCTGCCCTTCAGGGACGAAGAATTGAATCGAGATCAGTTTCACGCCGTGTCGCTCGATCGGTTCGATCTTCCCGCCCGGACTCGACTTCGGCGTCCCCGTTGCGCCGAGCATCTGCGGAAGATTGGGTCCCGTGATGTCTGCATCAAGGAGGCCAACGCGCGCGCCACTCTGCGCAAGGGCGACCGCGAGGTTCACGGAGACGGTGCTCTTCCCTACTCCGCCCTTCCCTGAGGCAACGGCGACAACATTGCGAATGTTCTGCAGCAACTTCTCCTGACTCGGCGCAGCCGCACGGCGCACCTTGGCTCCCCAGCGAAGCTCGGTGAGATGTACGCCGATCCCATCAAGGGCGCCTCGAACATCGCGCTCGATCACGTCCTTCAGCGGGCACGCTGGCGTGGTGAGCTCGATCATCAGGCTGGCCGTCGAACCCTCAACCACCAGATCCTTGACCATGTCCAGCGTGACGATGTCCTTGCCGAGCTCCGGCTCTTGGACGGCGCTCAACGCCTTCATCACCTGGGCCTCGCTGATCTCAGCCATTGCCCCTCCTCGCTCGAGCGGGCGGGCCCCGAAGGCATTCGGGAAGTCGCCGCCGACGTCGCTCACATCGTACCCCGCAACGCCGTTTGACCCCACCCCCTCTGAGCCATACGCTTCGTCCATCCTCAGGTTGAGGAGCGACGCGCGGAGCGCTGTGTGGAGGTGACCCCGAGGGTGGCTGACGTCGACGTTCGGCTGGTCAACGTGACCAAGAAGTTCGGAGATGCAATCGCGGTCGATGCGATCACCCTGGACGTCAGCGACGGCGAGTTCTTCACGCTGCTTGGACCATCTGGCTGTGGCAAGACGACGACGCTGCGCATGATCGGCGGCTTTGAGCAGCCGACCAGTGGCCTCATTGAACTGAAGGGCGCCGATGTGACCTTCTTGCCTGCCCATGAGCGCGACGTCAACACGGTCTTCCAGAGCTACGCGCTCTTCCCGCACCTCAGCATCTACGAGAACGTCGCGTTTGGTCTGGGGCGCTCTGGGGTCAAGGGGGACGAGATCAAACGCCGTGTCGGTGAGGCGATGGAGCTCGTCCAGCTCGTCGGCTTTGAAAAGCGAATGCCGGCGCAACTTTCGGGCGGTCAAGCGCAGCGCGTTGCCCTCGCCCGCGCGCTTGTGAATGAGCCAGCCGTCCTTCTCCTTGATGAGCCGCTCGGCGCGCTCGACCTCAAGCTGCGCAAGCAGATGGGCATTGAGCTCAAGCGCATCCAGCGTGAAGTTGGAATCACCTTCATCTACGTCACGCACGATCAAGAAGAGGCGATGACGATGTCCGACCGAATCGCCGTCATGAACAAGGGGCGATACGAGCAACTCGCAGGGCCCGAAACTCTATACGAGCGTCCCGCCACACGATTCGTGGCTGGATTCGTTGGAGCGAGCAATCTTCTCGAGGGGAAGATTGGAAGCGAAGGTGACTTCTGGACCGTCACGCTCAACTCAGGGGCAATGGTGCGCGCGCCAAAGACCCTTGGCGACATCGGCAGCAGCGGCGCGATCGGCGTTCGCCCAGAGAAGCTCACGCTGCTCGAGCCGGGCCAGGAATCAAAGGGGAATGCGCTCGAAGGGACGGTGGTCGACACAAGCTACCTTGGCGTGATCACCCAGTACGTTGTGGAGGGGAAGGGCGGCCTCCGGCTGCTCGTGAGCGAACAGAATCGGGATCGCACGACGCGGAACGACACTTGGAGACCAGGAGAGAGTGTCAAACTCACATGGAAACCGGAAAGTGGCTTCGTCGTTGGCGATGCCACAAGCGCCTAAGGCGCAGAAGGGGGTAAAGGATGGACGCGGAGAAGCAGCTAGGGGCAGAACTTGATCGAAGAACGCTGCTAAAAGCGGGCGCCGTCGCTGGTGCCGCCACCTTCCTTGCCGCATGCGGCACGTCGGGCAGTTCGACAGCACCGAGCGCGTCAGCGGACGGCGAAGAGACGCCAAGCGAGATCTTGAACTTTGCAAACTGGCCGTACTACATTGACGTTGATGACGGCGTGGACACCGCCACCGCAGAGACTTCCGAGAGCCTACGCCGTTTCCAAGCTGAATATGGAACAAGAATTGAGTATCAAGAGTCTATTGATGACAACGACACATTCTTTGGCACGATCAAGGCACCACTAGAGGCGGGGCAGGATCCAGGCTGGGACATCATCACGCCAACAACCTGGATGGCGAAGAAGATCGTTGATCTTGGGTGGGCGGAGAAGTTCGACAAGTCACACATGCCGAACTTTGTGGCGAATCTGGCGGACGAGTTCAAGGGTCGCACCGCAGATCCGAATAACGACTATCTCGCACCGTGGCAGTCGCTGATGACCGGCCTCGGCATCAACACGGCGAGGACTGCCGCGTTCAGCACGGTCAACGGGCTGTGGAGCCCGGCACTGAAGGGGAAGGTCGCCCTGCTGACCGAGCTCCGCGATACCGTTGGACTCGTCATGCTCGGAAACGGCAATGACCCAGCCTCGCCCACGAGGGCAACCTTCGATGCCGCTCTCACAACGCTGCGTGCGCAGGTCGACTCGGGGCAGATCAGGAAGCTTTCGGGGAACTCCTACACCGTGCTGCTCGAGGAGGAGAGCGCACTCGCGGCGATTGCTTGGTCAGGTGATGTTGGGATCATCCAGGCAGGTAAGCCAGAGCTCGCCTTCGTCGTCCCCGACGAGGGTGGGATGTACGCCACGGACAACATGCTCATCCCGAAGGGGGCGAAGCACAAGTACACCGCGGAGCTTTGGATTGACTTCTACTATCGCCCTGATATCGCGGCGATCGTCGAAGCATACGTTCAATACATCTGCCCGGTGAAGGGCGCGGCGGAGGAGGTCACGAAGATTGATCCGGCACTTGCAACGAATCCGCTGATCTTCCCCGATGATGCGACGAAGTCGCGCCTCCGTGTCTGGGGTGAGGTTGCCGCAGATGAACAGGCGTACTTTGACGAGCAGTTCAGCGCGTTCGTCGAAGGCGTCGACTCGTAATCCTGAGATCACGTGGGGACAGGCGCATGAGGCTCATTCGAAGCCACCCAGCGCTCGTCCCCACGCTTCTCCTCGCCCCGGGGTTGGCATGGCTCGGCTCGTTCTACCTCGCGCCGAATCTCCAGATGTTCGCCTCGAGCTTCTGGAGCGGAACGCTCGAGGGCGGATTCAGCTTTAGTCTCTCCAACTGGGTCAACTATCCGAATGCTCTCGGTACGTATCAAGAGCAGTACCTCCGCTCTATTCAATACGGCTTCGCAGCAACACTGCTCTGTTTCGCAATTGCCTTTCCACTTGCGTACTACATCGCCTTCAAGGCGGGGCGGGCACGAAACATCCTCCTCTTCCTTGTCGTGGCCCCCTTCTTCACCTCATATCTGTTGAGGACCATCGGGTGGCGCACGATTCTCGGGGACGACTCCATCGTGCTCGGACCGCTGAAGGCTCTCGGCCTGATCGATCCCGCAGCCCGAATCCTTGACACCCCCTTCTCGGTTGTCGCGGGGATCGCCTACAACTTCATCCCGTTCATGATCTTGCCGATCTATGTCTCCCTGGAGAAGATCGACCGACGCCTGCTTGAGGCGGCGCAGGATCTTTATGCGAGCAGTTGGGGTGCATTTCGACGCATCACCCTCCCGCTTGCGATTCCTGGGATCTTCGCCGGCTCGCTACTCACCTTCATCCCCGCCATCGGGGACTTCATCAATGCCGAGCTGCTCGGCAATCCGAGTACCGCAATGATCGGCAACGTGATCCAACGACAGTTCCTTGTGGTGCGCGACTACCCGACCGCCGCCGCCCTGAGCTTCATGCTCATGGTGCTGATCCTCGCCGGCGTAGCCCTCTATGGTCGACTCCTCGGCACGGATGAACTGACCTCCAAGGCAATCTGATGTCAGTCGCCCAACGCATCGTCTCGGCCGTGATCTCCCGCATCCTCGTTGTCTACGCGGCTCTCGCGCTCGTCTACCTGTTGCTGCCGATCTTCATGGTCGCGCTCTTCAGCTTCAACGATCCCGTCGGCCGATCCAACTATTCGTGGGCGGCATTTACGCTCGACAACTGGCTCACCCTCTTCCGAGATCCCACGCTCGTCAAGGCGGTTGGGACCTCGCTGCGAATCGCCCTTGTCTCCACGGTCGTTGCCACAACGATCGGCACGTTGATGGCCATGGCGCTGGTGCGATATCGCTTTCGATTCCGCAAGGCGATTGACCTCTTCGTCTTCCTCCCGCTCGCCACGCCAGAGATCGTCCTCGGCGCATCGCTGCTGACCCTCTTTGTCACCCTACAGATTCCGCTCGGCGAACTGACGCTCATCCTTGCGCACGTGATGTTCAACGTGAGCTATGTGGTGGTGACCATGAAAGCGCGCCTCTCCGGCTTCGACATGCGCCTTGAAGAGGCGGCGGCCGATCTTGGCGCTACCCCATGGCAGACCTTCTGGAGGGTGACCTTTCCGTTGATTCTTCCGGGGATCGCCGCGAGCGCCGTCTTGGCCTTCGGCCTCTCGCTGGATGACTTCGTGATCACGCGCTTCAACGCAGGACAGGTGCAGACCTTCCCCGTCTACATCTACCTGAAGGTGCAGAAGGGGATCCCGCCCCAGGTAAACGCTTTCGCCACACTCTTCTTTGTCGCCACCGTATCGCTGGTTGCCATTGGCGCACTCCTGCAGCGGCGCCGCGCTAATCTGAAGCCATGAGCAGCGCGAAGCCGATCCCAGGACACGAGGTCATCTCCGCCGTCTGGGGCAGGTCTGCCAACGTTGATGTGGAACGCGGCGAGGGTGCGTGGCTGATTGACCGCTCCGGAGAGCGCTGGCTCGACTACACATCGGGGATCGGCGTGGTGAACACTGGCCACGCTCATCCGAAGGTAGCCGCGGCGATCGCCGAGCAGGCGACCAAGCTGATCCACGGCCAGCAGAACATCGTCTATCACGAGCCAGGGCTCCGACTGCACGAGCGGCTGAGCAAGATCCTGCCTGGTGGTCCGTGGGGCGTATTCCTCTCGAACTCCGGAAGTGAGGCGATTGAAGCGGCGGTGAAGCTGGCACGTCGCGCGACCAAGCGACGCGTGATCCTGGTCTTCCGCGGCGGATATCACGGCCGCACGGCGCAGACGATGGCGATGACCACGGCGAAGAACGTCTACCGCGGCCACTTTGAGCCGCTCCCTGGCTCCGTCTATCCGACCGCATTCCCGTACTGCTACCGCGCACCTGTTGCCGCGCGTGACGCGAGTGCGCCAGGGAGCAACGGTGCATGCGCCGGTTGCAGCTGTCGCTGGGAGGAAGAGTGGGAACTCACCCTGCACACGCTGGCCAACGCAGAAGATGTTGCCGCCGTTGTCGTGGAGCCGGTGCTCGGCGAAGGGGGATATGTTGTTCCACCCGCAGGCTTCCTCCCCCGCCTGCGCGAACTCACACGTCAACTCGGGATCCTGCTGATTGCAGACGAGGTGCAGACGGGATTCGGTCGCACGGGGAAGATGTTCGCAGTGCAGCACCAGAACGTGGAGCCAGACATCCTGGTGATGGCCAAGGGGATCGCGTCTGGTCTCCCCCTCTCTGGGCTCATCGCGCGCAAAGAACTCCTTGAGAGCTGGGCGCCAGGGACGCATGGTGGAACCTACGGTGGCAACGTGATCGCATGTGCCGCAGCGCTCGCCACACTTGACGTCATCGAAGGTGAGCAACTTGTTGAGAACGCCGCGACGCGCGGTGCGCAGATGCTCGCCGGTATGAAGAAGATCGCGGTCGGACGGAGCGGGATCGGCGACGTTCGCGGACTCGGACTGATGCTCGCCTTTGAGTTTGTGAAACCGGGCGAGGGAGACGGTCGGACGCCAGACCCCGATGCCGTCAAGCGCGTCATCGCCGAAGCGAACAAGAGAAAGTTGCTCCTCCTATCGGCTGGTCCGTATGGTCAGGTGATCCGAATCATCCCGCCACTCGTTACGAGCGCCGAGGAGGTTGAGCTCGCGCTCAAGATCCTCGAGGAGTCGCTTGATGCGGCGGGAGTGACGAGAGGCTAGCCGCGCCGTTTACGCGCTATCCACGCACCGCGCCGACAAGTTCAGCTGGCGCCGGCGGGAGCGGATCCGGAAGTTCGGGGACCCACTTGCTCACGAGTCCGCGTGTTCCCGCCACACCAAGTTGGGTGAAGAGCGAGTGGAAACGAGCGCGCTGCGCCTCGAGGATCTCCGCCTTGCTGACAACCTCCCAGAGTTGGCGCTTGAAGGGGCCGAGCGCCTTCTTGCGCGTGCGATAGATGAACTGCTCCTCGCTATCCCCAGGCTTTGCTTCGTCCGCAGCGTTCGCCTTCAGCCAGGCGGTGATCT
This sequence comes from Candidatus Limnocylindrus sp., assembly GCA_046081085.1. GTDB lineage: Bacteria > Chloroflexota > Limnocylindria > Limnocylindrales > Limnocylindraceae > Limnocylindrus. The sequence continues at coordinate 5,036 of JBJTVF010000060.1, read as the reverse complement.
CAGCGCGCAGCTCTCCAGGAAACGCAGGGTGGTCGTAGAGCGTGTTCTGGAAACCAGTTGCAAGGTGCACCTCAGCAGTGCCAACTTCTGGGAATCGGTGGAAGAGGTTCTCTGGGAGCGTGGAGGCACCGTGCTGAACGACACCGGCGAGGCCGCGCGTTCGCGCAAGCGCGCCGAGCCGCTCGAGCACACCAAAGTCCAACGCGACCTCCGCGACCCCACCGCCAGGGAGCGGGATCCCACCGTGGCTCGTCCCCGTCTGAACGGATACCTTGCTCAAACCCCGTGCGCCGGGCTGTCGTCGCGCGAGTTCAACTTCGAAGCCGTCCAGATATGCGGTCAACTCTTCCTCGGTGGAATTGCTCGTCCCTACCTCGCCGATCTCTCCGCCGATGCTGATTTGGATCCCAGTCGGCTCAATAGATCGGATCAGTGCCGCCGCCTCTGCGCTGCGCTCTACATTCACTCGCTGTTGCGCAACAACGGTTGGCTGCGAGAGGTCAACGAGCGTAGAGGCATCGATATCAATGTTTCGATACCCCGCATCCACCGCCAAGCGACAGGCGCGTGCAATCTCCGCGGTTACAGCGTCGGGATCGGCGGCGTACTTCTTTGCGACGAATTGATAGTGGTCACCCTGAATGAACAGCGGACCGTGCCATCCGGCCGCGATTGCGGCGGCAAAGATGCTCGTGGCGTAGTCAATCGGTCGCTGAAAGGTATAGGTCTGTTCGGAGCGGGCTAGCTCAAAGATCAGCGCCGCGCCATCAATGCTCGACACGCACTCGAGTGCGGTGCGCGCCATGTCAAACACCTGCGCCCGAAGATTGATCGCTGGAACGCTGACGCCTTCGTACGCTCCTTGCGCTCGCGCCGCATAGAGCGGTGCCGTACTGGCGCTATAGATGCCGCTGGCGGCGGCGGCGGCGCGGGCGAGCCATTGCGCACTCTTCACCGTCGCCTCATCTGCAGAGAACGCAGCGCTCCAGGCAATGATCGCCGCCCCCTCACTGCGCATCAAAGCGGCGTCGGTAATCGTCAGCGTGCCGTCGCGTGCAAGGCTGAGCGAAGATCGCAGCGCCGCGAGAAGTTCGTGTGGCGAAGAGGCGATCATCGTCATGGCTGCAGGATAGCCGAGCCTCTACTGACGCTCGCCCTGAAGCAATATCGCGCGGCGCTCCTGACGACGCAACTCATATTCATGTTGCGTAAGCCCACAACGTTTCGCCGCGTCAGGTGCCACCGCCCAGGCGAAGTCATCCCATGCGCCTGCACGTGCATCCCAGACCGCAAGTAGCGTTGGCGCGCGTCGTTCGGTTCCCTCACCCTTGTGGAGTAGGTGCGCAGCGACAAGTCGTGACTGGTCAACGATCACGACCAGTCCGAGCCCCCGCAGATCCCCCTCTGGGAGTCGATGTGGATCGCTGCGCATCTGATCCAGCAGTGAGGCAAGATCGACGGCTTTCGCCTCACTGATTGCTGGGAAGCCACGACCGAGTGCGCGCAGCGCAGTACGCGCCGTTAGAGGGTCAAGACCAGCGAGGAGCCCTCGGATGCGCAGACGACTGCTGCGCGGGCTCCGCGGCGCACTCCCGGCCAACGGATCCATGCATCCGATCCCCGTTGGGTCGGCAAGCCACTCAAAGTGGTGTCCGCTCTCGACTTCAATGTCGCGTCCACTCTGCTCGGTACCAGGGACTGGTGATGCGAGTGCGAATGCATCGGCAACCCGCGTGGTCAGCGTGGCAGACGGGCCGGAGATCAGGATCGGAACACCCGCATCAACGAGGAGCGACGCATGCGCAAGAAACTCCGCATCCGCGATGCCGTCAGCGACGAGGGCGCGGAGGGCCGCCGCCTCTTCATTCACAGCCGTGTGACCTGCAGCCGTCTGCTCGATACGACGTCGCTGATCCAGTGACGCTCGTTCCCGATCGTGGTTTCGGCACCATGACCAGGGATCACCCGCGTCTCAGCAGGGAGCGCTGCGAGCCTGCCGAGTGATGCAATCATCGCTGTGTCATCGCCACCAGGGAGGTCGGTCCGCCCCCACGCACCCTGGAAGAGCGTGTCGCCGCTGTAGAGAATCCCCGCCTCTTCGTCGTGCAGCGAAATGGATCCCTCGGTATGTCCGGGCGTATGCATCACGAGGAGGTTGACTGCGCCTGCACGAATGCGATCCCCTTCGGAGAGATCGCGCGTTGGGATGACAGCAGGGATTGGAAATGGTGCGGCCATCGGCCGAGGATCTTCTAGTCGATGCCGATCGAGCGGATGCGATCCGATGACAAGTTCACGTGACTCGTGCGTGCGCACATGCGCTGAAAGTGCGGCGAGCTCCCCCATGTGATCCCAGTGTCCATGGGTGGCCAGCGCCAGGACAAGTTTCCACTCGCGTACGGCAAGCGCTCCGACAAGCTCAGCAAGTGATGGAATGGCGGGATCGATCACGATCGCCTCACGACGGGCAGCATCGCCGATCAGCGCGACATTGGTGCGAAGCGGCCCAATCGGAAGGACCAGAAGCTCAGCAGCCATGCATCACTTACGCCTTCGCGCAATCAGGTTCGTTGCAGCGGGGCTGATTGACCGCGGATCAAGTTCACGTTTCAAGGTTTCCGAATCTGCAGCGGTAAGTCGCAATAGATCCAGAAGCGCACGTTGGGTGGTCGTTGCGAAGTTGGGGGGCACCGCGCCTCCCCCTCCCATCACCCGCGCCGGACGCTCGGTGAAGCCAACGCGCAACCCGCCGCGACCACCGAGCGATGCGGCGTACTGGAGGCCCCAGAGAAGCACCTCACGCGCCTCAATCGGATCTCCCGCTGAACCAACAAGTGCGAGGATCAGGCCACGATCGCCGGGGAGGTTCGCTGCAGCACGCCACGCATCTGGATCCGCGATCGGGTCAATCAGCAAACTCTCCGCGGGAAGGGCCTCCCACTCTACGCCGCTGATCGGAGCGAGCGGTGCATCAACACAGATCAGCATGCGGTGTCGCCCCTTCGCGAAACCGAGTGCCGCGCCGAGGCGCGCAATCTGCGAACCTCGATCAGCCTCCGAGAGCTCGAGTGCACGTGTTCGAATCGCAATGATCTCTGCCTCTGTCTGCAGCGCGTTCATCACGGACGCGTTGATCTCAGGCGAACCGGAGTCTTCGATGACGAATGCTCCCTGAAGCCCCGCGGCACGTGCCGCTGCAAGCTCTTCAGGGCTGGTCGTGAAGAATGGTCCACCGAGCGCAGCAACGGCTGCAATGCGACCCTCCAGTGTGGGTGAAGCGTCTGTAGGCGAGAGGAGGGTTGCAAACACGGCTAGAACGGCAGCGTGGTGCGCACCAGCGCAAGCGAATACCAGTTCAAGAAGATGACAAGAAGTGCGAACACCACGATCAGGATGTAGAGCCGTTCACCGCCAAGGCCGCGACTCGACACCCCCGCCCAACGGCTGCGCATTGACTCCGCGCGCGTCGGCGGCACGAACACTCCGAGCAGGAGGCCAAGCGCCAAGCCACCAAGGTGTGCCGCGTTGTCGATCCCGCCGCCAGCAACATTCAGCCCGAGGCCGAAGAGGAGATTGATCGCGATCAGCCCGCCAATCTGCGCGAGAGCGGCACGCACGCCGCGCTCCACAAGTGGACGGTGCGCCCACTCGGCGCCGAGGGCGACACCGAAGAGCGCAAACACGCCGCCTGATGCTCCGACCGATGGGATCAGCGGCGTCCAGATTGCACTCGCGAGCGATGCGCCGATCACTCCGAGCAAGTACCAGAGGAGGAGTCGCTGCGCACCATAGAGTCGCTGCACGAGTCGCGCGCCGAGATCCATGGCGAACAGGTTGAAGAGGAGATGGAGAGGACTACCGTGGACGAGGGCAACCGTCAGTAGGCGCCACGGCTCTGAGCTCAAGAAGTCACCATTCGCGACCTTAATCAGCGCGAGCGGCTCAAGGAGACGCGGGAGTGCAAGTGCGGCGGCTGAGACGACGCCTGTGACCAGCAGCATGGCTAGCGGGACCATGCGGTCGGTCACGCCACCTCGGGAGCGTGCAAAGGCGAGCCGTGCGCGGACACTGCTGCCACCGGTCTCCTTGATCAGCCACCCGATTCGCGATGCAACTTCGGCGCGCGCCCGTTCACTCGGCGCGTCGCGTTCTGCCCGCTGGTACTCGGCCAAGGCGTCATGCAGACGACCCGCCGTTACATGAAGCGCTGCGAGCCGGCGACGCGCCACAAAGCGCACCTCCTGCTCTCCGCTCTGGCTGGCCCCCTGCAGCAGCTCGCGAGCCTCATCATCGCGACCGAGTCGCACGAGCGCCTCTGCGGCACCTATGGACGCGCGACCCGCCAGGTTGAGATCACCGCTCCCAGCTGCACGCCAGAAACACTCGAGCGCAACTTCAGCGTCACCCGCGTCGAGCGCGTCGGCGCCCGAATCGATCAGGCGACCAGCATCATCGTGGCTGATCGGCCCACTTGTCCGCAGGAGTTCGTCGATTTCCACCAGCTGAGCGTATGCGATCGGCTAACCCTTCGCCGACCCGCCCTCATCCGATGCGAGTAGTCCCGCGAGGTACGCATCAAATTCCGAGCTCTCCACCTTGGGGCGCGCCACGAAGAGTGGCGGAGGAACCTCACGCAACGACGTGCGTCCACGAGGCGCGCCGCTCTCGTCTGGTGCAACCACTCCATGATCAGATACGCCGTCTCCGACAACGACAAGGTGCGCGCCCCCGTAGGCTGACTCCTCAGCCACGGCCTGAACGACTGCGTCGTTCGCGGGATCAATCAAGACGACGGCTGAAAAACTCGTGAGATAGCGCAGGCCAAGTTGCACATCGCCGCGATCTAGCGCAATCCCACGCGCGGCCGCGCCGACGGGAGTTGTTAGCGCAGCGTCGCGCAGCAGCGCAACGTGTCCAATTCCATCGCGGGCTAGTGACAGGGTGAGCTCCTCTCCGACGCGATCCGCGCCAATTCGGCCAATCAACTCCACACGCTCTCCGTCACGGACGAGCGCGCGTGCAACCCGTACCCCGAG
>JBJTVF010000059.1:0-2974 GCA_046081085.1 Candidatus Limnocylindrus sp. | reverse complement strand
GCGAGCACCATGAAGGTTGCGCCGTGCAGCGTGTCTGGTCGGGTGGTGAAGACGCGCAACTTCTCGCCACCCGCATGGTGCGCCGACTTCGCCACGGTGAAGTCCACCTCGGCACCTTCGGACCTGCCGATCCAGTTTGTCTGCATGGTGCGGATCGGCTCGGGCCAGTTGATGCCCTCATACGACAGCAGTTCATCGGCGTAGTCGGTGATCTTGAAGAACCACTGGGTCAGGTCGCGTTTTGTGACCTGCGTCGAACATCGCCAGCAGACGCGATCCACGCCTTCGACCTGTTCGCGCGCCAGCGTCACCTGACACGAAGGGCACCAGTCCACGGGCGCTTGCTTTCGGTAAGCGACACACTTCTCGTAGAACTTCAGGAAGATCCACTGGTTCCAGCCGAAGTAGGAGGGGTCACACGTGACAACCTCTTTGGACCAGTCAAACGATGCACCCATGCTGCGCAGCTGGCGACGCATGTTCTCCATGTTCGCAACCGTCCATTCGCGCGGATGAATCTTGCGCTTGATGGCGGCGTTCTCCGCCGGCAGGCCGAAGGCGTCGAAGCCAACGGGGTAGAAGACGTTGAAGCCCTTCGCTCGTTTGTAGCGCGCCAGCGCGTCGGTTGGGGTCTTCACATACCAGTGACCAATGTGCAGGTCGCCAGATGGATACGGCCACATGGTGAGCAGGTAGTAGCGGGGTTTTTCGGTATCACCGAGGTCTGTGGTGTGGAGGCCGAGCGATTCCCAGTGCGCCTGCCAGCGCGGCTCAATCTCGCGAGGATCGTATCGCTCCAAACGATCGTCTAGATCAGCCACAGGTTGGGGCTCCTCTCCTGCTCAAGCGTACCCGCCCGCGGTGATCCGTTGCGAGGTGCTTGGTGGAGCTAAAGGGATTCGAACCCTTGACCTCTTGCATGCCATGCAAGCGCTCTACCAACTGAGCTATAGCCCCAAGGGGGGCGAGTGTATCAGGCGCGTTCACGCCCCACGATCGGGAGAAGGAGGAGTGCGCCCGCCACGAGGAGGAGACCACCAGAGAAGGGGGTCAGCCCAACGATCAGTGTGGCCAACGTGCCGCCAAGGATGGGACCCGCTGAGATCCCGAGATCGAACGAGAGATTGAATGCGCCGCTCGCACGTCCGCGTTCCTCTGGCTCTGTTGCCATGGCAACCGCACCCGCTGCTGCAGGGAAGATCAGTCCGTACCCAACGCCGTAAAGAATCATCGCGACCAAATCAATCTCAAGCCTTGGGCTAATCGCGAGCAGGATTAGTGCCACAAGGATTGCACCGAGTCCAACCAGCGAGACGCCAAACGGACCTCGCTTGTCAACACGCGCTGCGAATCGACTCAGCATGATCGCGATGGCAACCAGGCCGAAGATGCTGAAGAGGCCGCCGCTCATACTCGTTGCGTAGCGGAGTGCACCCTCAGTGTCTCGCCCCATCTCAAGCCCACGCTGAACGAGGCCGTCCTTGATAAAGCCCGTGATTGACCCGACCGCCGCCTCAAGGCCGAAGATTGCGAGGAGCGCGACGCGCATGGTGCGGCTCCCGAGGATTCGCCGCCATGCGCCAGGGGCTCGGATGCGAGCAGCGGAGGGCGTGAATGTCTCCGGCAGTAGCGGCAGGACGGCGAGAAGGCCGCCAGCGATCAGCAACGCCAGTCCAAGGAACACGGCATTGATCCCTGCAGCATTGGCAACGAGTGCCGACCCGGCCGGCCCAATAACGGCCGCAACGCCAATGAGCGCTCCGGCACGCCCGAGCGTCCTGCCGCGCTCGCCGGGGGCCGCCACGTCTCCGAGAATGGCAAAGAGTGCTGCCGCGAGCACACCCCCAGAGGCACCGTGCACCACTCGCGCAGTCAGGAAGAGCGGCAGCGAATCAGCCAGCGCATAGACCGCGATCGCGAGCGGACTGATGATCAGTGCCGCCACGACTACACGCCGCCTGCCGAGGCGATCTGCGAGCGCGCCGCCGATCGGGTCGAAGGCCAGATTCGCAAGTGAGTAGGCGGCAATTGCGATCCCCACCAGGAACGGGGTGCCGCCTAGCTCTTGCGCTCGCGGGCCGATCACCGGCAGGAGTGCGAAGTTGTCGATGAACGTCAGGAAGACTGCAGCGTAGATTGCGGCACGACTGCGTCGGCTGAGTGGTGTGGCGTACATAGGCAGAGCATCGCACACCTCCCTGAAACTCGTAGGGGCACCGAGGCGTGCGACAATGTGGAGCGTGGGTGAACAACTCGGAACGCAGATCCCCTACACACTCGTCCGCAGTCCGCGCGCAAAACGGCTGACGTTGCACATTGATCCTGAGCGTGGTCTTGAGGCAGTCGTTCCTGCGCGTATCGGGGAGGAGCGTGCGCGACGCGATGTCGAGGCATTCATTGAGGAGCGTGCAGCCTGGGTGGAGCGTTCACTTGCAGAGCTGCGCGATCGACGCGCCGCGCTCGGGACGGATGGACAGCTCGTCCTTGGAGGGTTGATTCCGTACGCCGGTCGCGCGCATCGCATTCGCTCGGCGGCCGTGTTGGCTATCAGCGTGAAGGCAGGCGAAATTCTCATCCCTGAAAATTTTGCGAGCAGTGAGACGATCCTTCGGGCTCGTCTGACCACGTGGCTGCGTCGGCGCGCCCGCAGCGTTGCCGAGCAGATGATTGCGGTCTACGCGCCAGAGATGAAGGTGCACCCGACCCGACTACGTATCGGTGACCAGAGCTCTCGATGGGGGAGCGCATCGGCCGACGGGACGATCTCACTCTCGTGGCGACTGGTGATGGCACCCCCCTCCTGTTTTGAGGCGGTGATCGTGCACGAGCTTGCGCACTTGCGCGCTCGAGGACATGGTGTTCGCTTCCTGCAGATCTTGGAGCGCCATCTCCCTGACGAGGCAACGCGAAGGCGGGAACTTCAGCGCCTCACTCCGGCTCTCGCCGCCGTTCGCTAGCGCGAGAGGAGGGTGAG
>JBJTVF010000058.1:0-29452 GCA_046081085.1 Candidatus Limnocylindrus sp. | reverse complement strand
GCCGCCGCAGGGTCACCGCCCGGCCTCCCCTCCGCAATCTCGACGCCGTCTCGCGTTGCGAGAAGACGCAACTGATCGATCGCCGCCGCGCGGAATGTGTCTGCAGCGACGAGGATCGGTTGCAGCGACGAAGCCTTGGCGCGTGCCGCAAGTTTTGCCGCTGACGTTGTCTTCCCGGCTCCGTTCACGCCTATCAGTAGGATGATTTGTCGGTTGCCAACCGTGCTGGTTGGATCACTCGGCGACTCTTCGCGCATCAACGCAAGAAGCGCATTGTGCAACCGTTCACGCCCCGTACCACCCTGAGCCTCTCGTGCCGCGCTGATCAGCCATGCAGCGACGCCCGTTCCGGCGTCGCTTTGGATTAGCGCGCGCTCTAGGTCACCCCAGTTCGGCTCGGGGGCGAGTGACCTGCGTAGTGCCTGCAAGATTCCGGCGCCCGAAGGAGCGGCAGCGGCGCTGATGCTCGCCTTCTCGTCATTCGTGCTCTTTCGCCAGAAGGCGAGCTTCAACGGGCAGCCTCGCGCTCCGCTCGTGCCGCGTCCGCGATCCGTTTCGCCTCATCAAGCCGCAAACCAAATACGCGGCTGGTGGCATCCTCTCCCGCGGTGACACCCCAGAGGCTATCGGCAACCTCGACCGTCCCACGGTTGTGCGTAATCACCACCACCTGCGTGCGCTCACTCAGTTCACGAATAGCGTCACCGAATCGCGTGACATTCGCCTCATCGAGGGCGGCATCGACCTCGTCCAGGACCACGAATGGGAGCGGGCGCACGGCGAGCATCCCTAGCAGCAGCGCCACACCGGTAAGGGCGCGCTCACCTCCTGAAAGGAGAGAGAGCTGCTGGCGTCGCTTGAGCGGTGGTCGCGCATCGATCTCTACGCCAGGCCGGCGCACCCCCTCCTCTGATGTGAGTCGTATCTGAGCATCGCCGCCACCGAAGAGAAGTTGGAAGTTTGCAGCAAAAGTTTCTTGAAGTGCGGTGAACTGTTCGGTGAACGTGCTCGCGACGAGAGTGTCTAGTTCGGCCATGAGCGTGGAGGCCTTGGCGATCGCACCGTCAAGATCACCCGTCTGCGCTTCAAGGCTCTCAAGGCGCTCACGGAGTTCGCGATGCTCGATTGCAACGCTCGCCCCAGCTGCATCGAGCGGTCCAATCTTTCGACGCAGTCGCTCCAGGGCTCGCACCTGCTCGGGATCCGGTGGCTCCGCAGGAGATCCAGAACGGAGTCCTTCAGAACCCCAGTGATCGAGAAGCGCTGCAGCCTGTGCACGCGCAACCGCATCTTGCACCGAACGCTCCTCACTCGAGACCTCTTCGAGTTCGCCTTCAGGTGCACCCTCAGCGCGGGTCGCGCGCAAATCATCGGGGAGTCCTTCGGCGATCCGAGGATCTGTTACGAGCCTCCGCCCGAATGCCACAAGGTCGCCCGCCAACTCTTCAATCAGGCGCTCGTACTCAAACTCAAGGCTCTGAGCATCACGCTCGAGGGGCCTCAACGCCTCATCAAGATCCGACTCGCGCTGACGCAACGAACGCTTCCGCTCGTCGTCAGCTGCACTCTCGCGCTCGATTCCCTCCTGTTGTTCGGCAAGTCGCCGTACCAGCGTTTCACGCTCATTGACCGCCATTCGAGCAGCATCCGAGCGACCGACCAACTCGATCCTGTCTGCCTGCAGTGCCGCGCTTCGCGACTCCAAGGCACCTCGCTCTTCCGCGGCTCGTGCGATCCGTGCGGATGCGGCCGCAATGCTTGCATCACCGCGAGCACGAGCGAGTTCCCATGCCCGAAGCGCCTGTCGATCCGCCTCCACCGCTTTGGAGATTGTTGACCGCCGCGCTGTCAGCTCCTGAATCCTCTGCTGCCACTCCGCAGCGGCGCTTCCAGCGCCCGACGCTGTCTGTGCGCGTGCGTGCAATGCATCTCGTCTCTCGATGAGGTCGCTGAGGGCTTCGGTGAGCTTCTGCAGCCTAGAGTCTCTGTCTGCGGCGTTGCGGGCTGCCGTGATCAGTTCGCGCTCACGCTCGGCGCGGATGTCCGCCGCGCTCCGCAATAGACTTCTTGCGGAGAGTTCTGCCGAGCGATGGCTGAGGGCGAGGGCCGTGGCTGCTGCAAGCGCGGTCTGCTCTGCGGATGCCTCACTGCGCAGGGTGGCGGCGGCAGCGTTCCGCCGCCCAGCTTCGCCTCCGAGTTTCGAGATCTCTGCGTCAAGGAGAGCATCTTCTGGCTCCGTCTCACGGGTCACCACACCTCCGGCCCGGATCACCGCGCCACCGCGGGTCACGATCAAGCCGCCGACCGGTAGGTCATCGAGCGCGTCAAGCGCGGCGGCAACTGATGGAGCCACGGCAACCCCGCTCAAGACTCGAGCCAAGACCCCATCAGGATCCTTGACAACCTCCGCGCTCAACGCGGGAAGCGTTGGGTGTTCGGCGGCAAATCGACCCGGCGAACCTTCAATGAGGAGCGCACCCTGTTCATCATCGAGAAGAGACGCTCCGTTACGATTGACAACGAAACCTCGCGCTAACGCGCCAAGCGCGGCGAGCACGGCGTTCCGGCCCTCTTCACGGATTTCAACACCAGCCAAGAGGCTCCGGCCGCCAATCGCACGCGCCGAACGCGCGAGGGCACGCTCTTGTAGCGCCGTACGCCGCGCTTCGAGTGCGCGAAGTCGACCATCGATGGATGCACACTCGGCCTCAGCGGAACGAGCGGCACGCTCGCGTTCCCCGACGACCGCTCGCAGGGTTGCTTCCGCAGCCTCTGACGAACCTGCCTGCTCAGCTGCACGCGTTGCAGCCTCGCTCGCGTCGCGATAGGTCGCGAGAGCAGCATCGCGTCGCGCCGTTGCTACCGATAACTCGTCAGCGGCGCGATCGGCTCGGAGCGCCTCAGCCTCTGCCTCAATACGCGCAATTCGTGCCTCCGCCTCCGCCACCTCTGACGATCGCGCCCGTTCCGCACGTGCGATTGAATCGCCACTACTCGCCAGGCCAGGTTCGCTCTCTAGTGCCCGAAGTTCGCGACGAGCGCTTGCAAGATCAGCGTCGATAAGTTCAAGTGCCGCAGCAGATTCAGCATCTGCCACTGGAGCTGCCATCGCCCGGATCTGTTCGACAGCAAGGACTTCACGTTCCGCCTCCGCGACCTCCGCATTCAACCGTTCGGAATCACGAGCGATCGCCGCCGCTTCTGCATCCGATTGAGCGCGATTACGTTCTGCCATTTCCCGAGCAGCTCGAGCAGACTCCAGGTCGCCTCGCGCGACCTCAAGCGCAGCGCGCGCTTCAGCTAGGCGGAGGCGACGGGCACCTGACTGGTTCTCCGCGGAGCGGAGCGATTCGCGTACAGCGCCGAGCTCGGCGCGAACCTGAGTGAGCCTGCTCCCGCTTGCTCCTCGACGCGATGCGAACCAGCTGGCGCGGGTTGCGCCGAGTGTCGCAATGCGATCTACTGCATCGGCGAGCAATTCATCTCGACCAGCCTCCTGGCGCGCCAGCGCTGCAAGGCGCCGTTCTTGCGGTCGCAACGCAGCGAGAATCTCTTCAACGCGTGCACGATTCTCGGTTGCCTCCTTCATCTCCGCTTCAGCACGAGCGCGTCGACGCTCATGCCGCGCAGTCCCAGCAAACTCTTCAACGAGCGCCCGACGCTCTTCAGCACGAAGGCTAAGTGCCTGGTCGACAGCACCTTGACCGATGAAGAGGAGACCATTCTCCGCAAGGCCTGCACCATCAAGGAGCTCGTTGAGATCGCGGAGTCGAATGCGCTCCCGGTTGAGCAAGTACTCCTGACCGCCGCCGCGATCGGCGCGTCGTGCGATCTCAATCTCTGTAAAGGGAAGATCAAAGAGTCCATCATCGTTTGAGATGCTGAGCGAAACTTCAGCAAGTCCGAGTTGGCGACGCTTCTCCGAACCGGCAAAGATCACCTCATCCACACGCTTCGAGCGAATTCCACGTCCAGCTTCGCCGAGTGCCCAGCGCAGTGCATCCACGATGTTTGACTTGCCGCTGCCGTTCGGACCAACGATGGCGGTGATCCCCGGGGTGAACGCGATCGTGGTTTTGTCAGCGAAGGTCTTGAAACCGCTGAGCCGAACCTCTCGCAGGCGCAGTCGACTCATCAGACAGCCCCCTTTGTGACGCCGAGCAGATCGATCGCCGCCTCCGCTGCAGCAGCTTCTGCGGCCCTTCGGCTCGGTCCGCTGCCTCGTGCGATCTCGTTCCCATCAACTCGCACCGCGCACTCATAGATCCGCTCATGCTCTGGGCCGCTGGTCGCGATGATGTCGTATCGTGGCAACGATCCATTCTTCGCTTGCGTCCACTCCTGAAGCATCGTCTTGATTCCCTTGCCAAGAGAGGCGCGCGGTGCTGCGATCTCCTGCGCAAGGTGTGTCAACACGTACCGCTCCGCCTCCCCAAATCCATGTGCAAGATAGACGGCCCCGATGAGCGCTTCGAACGCTGCGGCGAGCGCGGCAGGACGCTGAGCGCCGCCACGCTGTGCTTCGCCTTCACCGAGAAGGAGTTCATCGTCGAGGCGCATCCGTTGGGCGACATCTGCGAGACCATTTCGGCTGACGATGGATGCACGGCGCTCAGACAGGTCACCTTCGCGAGCGCTCGGATCTGCGCGGTACAGTGCCGCGCTCACAACTGCACCGAGGAGCGCATCTCCAAGAAATTCAAGGCGTTCATTGTCGTCCTGCGCACCCGATTGATGACGCCGTGAGGGGTGCGTGAGTGCGAGCACAATGAGATCCTCTGCTCCTGCAGGAATGCCAAGGCGCACCGCGAGTCGCGATGCGTGGGCAACCGTGGAGTCTGCGGCCTGGCTCACGATCGAAGGGGGCGCGCCAGGCGGCCAGATGGCCGCCGCACCTTACGCCTTCTTTTCGACGATCGCGTTGACCGCGTCTTCTACCGTCTTGATCTTTGTCAGCTCTTCGTCGGCAATCGTGACGCCGAACTTCTCCTCAAGACCCATGGCGAACTCCACGAGGTCAAGTGAATCGGCGTTGAGGTCCTCAATGAAGGCGGCAGTCATGGTGACCTTCTCCTTCTCCACCCCGAGCTGCTCGACGATGTAACCCTGAAGCTCCTGGAAGATCTGTGCCTTGTCACTCATCGGTCGCCCCTCCATCTCTCTCCGCTGACGCGGTGCTTCCCTCCCGCTGAGCGGTGCCAAGGACACCGCTCACCAGTTTCCGTGCCGGCTCGCCGCTGTATGTGCGTGCCAGAGCCGTCCAGGCTGCGAGTGCCTCCGCAGGCGCCGCCGCGCGCGAGTGTACCACCTCGGCGAGGCCCACTCGGAGGATCGTGCGGTCAATGTGCGTCAATGTTGCGAGGGGGAACGCAGGCGCGAGGCGGACCAGCGCAGAGTCAATCCCGGGGCGATGCGACTCCACAAGTTCAATCAGCGCCCGTGCAATGGCGAGCGGTTCCCCCTCGACATCACCGGCGTCTGCCCGCCGCTTCAGGATTTCAGTAGCACTCCGAAGTCCAAACTCTGCCTCATAGAGTGCCGTGAGGGCATCCCTCCTCCCCGCGGTGCGGATTCGGAGTGCTGCATCACGAGGCGCAGCTGGTGCTCTCTTGCCCGGCATCTCAATCGGGGGCTGGTCCGCTGGGAAGGCCGTCTAAGGTGACGGGCGGGGCTCCAGCGAGCGAACGCGCGATTCTTCCACTCACACCCTCACGAACCGTTCGTGCCGCGGTGCCACAAGCAAACGTAACCATCCGTTTTCGTGCCCGACCATGCGTGATGACCACGCTCCCCTTCACGCCGAGCAAGACCGCACCGCCAATACGCTCGTAATCTAGTTTCGTACGAATGCGGGTGATCGCAGGTCGCATCAAGATCGCAGCGAGCGGACCGAAGGGAAGGCGCCGAAACTCTTCGCGGAACATGTCGGTGATGGTCGTGGTGACGCCTTCCACAAGCTTAATGGATACATTGCCCAGCACCGCGTCGCAGACCACAACATCTGCTTCATCGGCTGCAAGGTGGCGCCCTTCAACGTTTCCAGTGAAGTTCAGTTCTGCCAAGTCGAGCAGTTCGGTGGCCTTCTGGATGCGCTGATCCCCCTTCCCCTTCTCTTCTCCAATGGAGAGGAGGGCGACGCGTGGGTTTGATACCCCAAGAACGTGCTCAGAGAAAATGCTTCCCATGTGCGCATACTGGTAGAGATTCTCCGAGGTTGCATCTGGATTCGCGCCAACGTCCAGCAAGACGAGTGGCTTCTCCCGGAGCAGGAATTGGACCGCAAGGGCGGGACGATCAACGCCAGGGAGTCGCCCGAGCCGCAAGACCGCGGCCGCCATTCCCGCTCCGGTATGGCCCGCGGTGACCACCGCATCGGCGACGCCCTCGCGTACAAGGTTTGTCGCCACAAGGATTGACGCGCCCTTTCGCTCCCGAAGTGCCTGCGCGGGATACTCGTCCATGCCGATCACATCTGGTCCGTGAACGATTCTGGCATTCGCTGGGAGCTTGCCTCCCGTGATCTGGTGGATGACAGACTCATCGCCGACAAGAATCAACTCGTCGTCTGGATTCTCGTCTGCCCACGCGATCCCACCAGGGACAACTTCGGTGGCACCATGGTCGCCGCCCATTGCATCGAGTGCAAGGCGGACGCGGCCTAACGGCGCGGCCATAGGGGATCTAGGCGTCAGTTGGTTCCGTGTCCGGCGCAGGGCGTCGGATCACTTCGCGGCCCCGATAGGTGCCGCAAGCGAGGCAGGCGTGATGTGCTCGCTTGGTTGCACCACACTGCGCGCAGCGGTCCATAGCCGGGAGGCTCAACGCGTGATGCGCGCGACGATCCCCTTGCCGAGACTTCGATGCCTTTCGCTTCGGTACGCCCATCGCTGATGAACCTCGCTGCTTCGCCCCTTGTGGGGGTGGAACTTGGAGAGTGAAGCCTACCCGATCCGCGCCCCCTCGTCGCGCTTCGGCTACCGCTCGCCTGCGTGCCGCTCTGCTGGGGCTAGCCCTTCACCTCTGGTTGGTTACCGCGTGGCGGCAGAAGACCCTCCAGGACGGCGAGGCGTGGGTCTACCTCTCGCTCTGGACACTCCTCCGACTGGTGTGGCGCACCACAGCGCCCACACCGCTCTGGGCAGAGTGGGTCACAATGGAGAACGAGATGGCGGACAAGATCGAGACCCTCAACGGCGATCCGCCCAACGTCGACCGAGTTGCCACGACCGATCCGCTCGACGTCCCCTTCGGCATGGCGCTCTTCAAGAATCTCTTCGTCGATTCGGGCCTCGAGAAGGGCGCGCGCTGGGCTCAGGCATCGAGCACATGCCCCCTCCTGCACGCCACGAGCGTGTGCGATCAGCCTCACCCCGCGATTCGTGCGATCGACGCGCGCCCGAACGGTGGCATGAATCAACTCTCCCTCCGACATACTCGTCAGAGAAAATTCGGGAACCTCGAAGGTCGCACCCGGGCGCTCGGCGAGCAGCGGAGAACAGTCGATGAGGTAGTGCGCACGCGCATCTCCGTCGGAAACGTTCGACGCTTCGGTGAGGTTGCTCACCCGTTGGCTACGGTGTGACGTCTTGCCGCTGCAGTCAACACAGGGATCACTCCCGCTGGGACAAGTCGGTCGAGCGGGCCACCGTATCTCGCGATCTCGCGAACAAGTCGGCTGGATGTTGACGCGTGCTCCGGCGCGGTCATCAGGAAGAGCGTCTCAATCGTTGGTGCCAGGAGTCGATTTGCGTGAGCCATGCGGAGCTCGGCCTCAAAGTCCGATCCAGCGCGCAGGCCGCGGATGATCACCGTCGCCTTTGCCTCTTCTGCAATACGGACGGTTAGGTTGGATGCGGCAAGGATCTCTACCCGCGCCGCGCTGCTACCAAGTTCTACGGCGATGACTGAGCGAAGCAGCGCTTCGCGCTCAGCGAGGGTGAGGAGCGCCTCCTTCGTTGCGTTCGGCAAGATCGCCACGACGAGCCGATCAACAACTTGAAGGCTCCGTCTGATCAAGTCGATATGGCCAAACGTCACTGGATCGAAGCTGCCTGGATAGAGCCCAATGCGTTCGATCATCTCAATTCCTCCGCCTCATGGTGTGCGTAAAGTTCAATCACTGTCTCACCGTACGTGAGGGTTCGCACCAATCGTAGACCTCTTAGCGCTCGTTGTGGCGTCTCGCCCCTGACCCGCCGTCCTGAGAGGACCAGAAGGCCACCGGTGGCGAGAGGGGTCGGCTGGCGAGCAATCAACTCGAGTATCCCGCCGCGGAGCGGTAACTGATCGTATGGCGGATCAGCGATGACGAGGTCGAAGGTGGCTCCACGTGTGACAAGTGCACGCAGGGAATCGAGTGCGTCAGCTGACTGGATCTCTGTCTGATCCACAAGGCCTAGCGAAGCCACATTGCGGCGAATCACCTCGCTAGCACGTCGAGAGATCTCTACGAAGCTCACGTGTCGCGCGCCGCGACTGAGCGCCTCAAGGCCTGCCGCGCCGCTCCCTGCACAGAGATCAAGTACGCGCGCGTCGGGGAGGCGGGGTTCGAGAATTGCGAAGAGCGCTTGCCGAACTCGGTCCGCTAATGGTCGGGTCCCTTCCTCAGGGACCTCTAGAAGGCGTCCCCCGAGCACTCCCGCGATGATTCGGATCTTCGGTGCCACGCTTCAACCCTCCCGTGAACGCAACACAGCCGTCGGCCAGCCGCGAAGGTAAGACTCAATCAGTGGTCGTGTGGCTGGGAAGGGTCGACCGGTCGCGTCGAGGAGTTGCTCTGCCTCGCCTCGTGCCAGCAGCGCAAGCGCACGATCTTCAGGGCGCGAGAGTGCGGCCACACGGAGGGGCGGCAGGCCGCTCTGTTCGGTTCCGAGCACGTCTCCCTCTCCACGCAATTCGACGTCGCGCTCAGCAAGAAGGAAGCCATCTCGCGTACTCTCAATCGCTTCAAGCCGAGCTCGGGCGACTTCGTCCTCGCTATCGCTGACCAAGACGCACCAGCCTTCACTTCCACCGCGACCAACGCGACCACGAAGCTGATGCAGGGTTGCGAGCCCAAATCGATCAGCGCTCATGATCACCATCACGCTCGCGCGCGGAACATCAACACCAACCTCAACGACCGTTGTCCCGACAACGATGTCGATCTCGCCGCGAGTGAATGCATCCATCACGCCGCTGCGCTCCGCTGGTGACTGCCGCCCATGCACCACCCCAACGTTGAGGCCTGGGGCTGCCGCGGCGATCCGCTTCGCCTGCTCAACCACTCCCGCCTCGCCGGCCGCCTCGAGCGCCTCACCGCCAGTCTCAACGTTCGGCTCCTCACCAGGATCGCCGTCACCAATTCGTGGGACCACGACAAAGGTTCCTCGCCCGGCGTCAGCCTCCGCGGTGACAAAGCTCCACAGGCGATCGAGCTCTCCACTGCTCCGAATTGCAGTGCGTATTGGCTGTCGGCCAGCCGGGAGTTGACGTAGTTCCGACGAGGCCACATCTGCGTAGAGGAGTTGTGCGATTGTCCGCGGGATAGGGGTCGCAGTCATCAGCAACAAATGCGGCTCCCCCTCCCCTTTTGCGGTTAGTTGGGCTCGCTCCTCCACCCCAAAGCGATGTTGCTCGTCAACGATGACCAGTCCGAGCGAGGCGAACTGCGTCGCTTCAGAGAAGAGCGCGTGGGTCCCAATGAGAAGGGCGGTGCTCCCGTCTGCAACTGCCGCGCGAACGTTGCGACGCACCGGAGCAGTGATGCTTCCGACAAGTAGCTCAACCCGAACTCCGAGTGGTTCGAGCAGCCTCGTCGCGGTAGCGGCGTGCTGTCGTGCCAGAAGTTCCGTCGGCGCAAGCATCGCGGTCTGAAGGCCTGCGCGGGCGGTGGCAGCTGCCGCGACAAGTGCGACTGCCGTCTTCCCGGTACCGACGTCCCCCTGCAAGAGGCGCAACATTGGCTCCCCAGTCGCGAGGTCCTTTAGGATCGCATCGATCGCTGCTGACTGATCAGGTGTCCATGACGGTGCCGGTGAATTGTCGCCCTCGCGGCGAAGTCCATGACGGATCGCCTCTTCAATCTCTGCGCGTTTGCGCTGCGAAATCTTGACGGATTGAGCCGCACCTTTCGCTCGACGGCGGCGACGGCGAACGAGCGAGAGCTGCACGGCGAGAAGTTCGTCAAAGGCGAGGCGACGGAGGGCGGCATCGCGCTGTTCAAACTCACTCGGCCAGTGAGCCTCCGTTAGGGCGGAGGCGAGTGGCATGAGGCCGTGTCTGCTGAGAACTCCTGGTGGGAGCGGGTCGGGGAGCTCCGGGCCGAACTGGTCAATGACCTGTCGCACCGCCGCTCGGAGGCTGAGTGCCGTCACTCCCTTTGTCAGCCGATAGTTGGGAACGATTCGCCCCGCGTTGACGCTCTCGCCCCCTTCGAGTGTGCTGAACTCTGGGGCCTCTAGCTGGGCCCGCCACCCGATCGCCTTCACACGGCCAGATGCGACGATCTCAGCGCCTGGGTGGAGGCGGCGCTCAATGAAGCGACGGCCGTACCAGATCGCTTCCACCACACCGCTCTCGTCGGCGAGTGTGGCGATCGTTCGTTGAACCCCTCGTCGCCAGGTCTTTTCGACGCGAACGTCAACAACCCGCACGCGAACCGTTGCAGGGCTTCCGCCTACAAGTTCAGCAACTGGCGTGATCGCTCGGCGGTCTTCGTAGCGCCGCGGAAGATAGAGGAGTAGATCTCCCACGCTATGGACCCCTAGTCGCGCGAGTCCCCGTAGCAGGCTCGCCCCGCCGGGCAGGCCGAGCCCCTTGAGCGGCAGGCCGCTCGGGTCTGCGTTCACTCCAAGCTCACGAGCACCCGCTCGATCGCCTGCTCACCGCGTGCGAGCTCTACCTCGACCCCAGCAATTGATCTCCGCACAGCGTCGACCATACGCTCGCCCGCCGCCGCGTCGACATCAGCTCCAAGGTAGAGAGTGATCAACTCCGCCTTCTCTCCCTGCAGCGCACGGGTGAGCGCATCAATCTCGTCTTGACCGGTGGCAACGATCCCGTCAACAGGATCAAGCGCCATCACTTCGCCGTTGCGTACGCTGACCCCCTTCACCACCGCGTCGCGCACCGCCTGGACGATACGGAACGTTCTCGCACTGGCTCGCGCTGATTCGAACTGTTTGAGCGCGACATCCAACGGGAGCGAAGGATCCCACGTCAGGAGCGCTGCGATTCCCTCTGCTGCGTTGCGCGTTGGGACAACGCTGACGTTCGCCGCCACCAGGTCTGCAGCCTGCCGCGCTGCGAGCACGATGTTCCCGTTGTTCGGAAACACAATGACGTCGCGCCGTCCCGTCGCGTTGATTGCGGTGGCAATCTCCGCTGCCGATGGGTTCTCTGTCTGGCCACCGTGCACCACTTGCGATGCACCCGCCGATTTCATGATCGCAGCAAGACCGCTCCCCGCAGCGACCGCAACGATCGCCGTGCCAGGCTCAGGACCCTTCTCAGTCGTAACGCTTGCGACACCCACGCGCGTGGAGAGGTCAGTAAAGGCACCATGCCCAGTGGCACGTTCGGCACTTTGCTGGTCAAGATTCTCAATCGTTACGCCACGGACCTCGCCATGGGCAATCCCGTAGGCGAGGATCTGATCTGGCTGCAAGTTGTGCACGTGCACCTTGCAGACCGACGCATCACCGGCGACGAGGACGCTCTCCCCAATGCGTTCAAGGTCAGCACGGATCTTGACGAGGTCGAGAGGAGCCTCTGTGGCGCGGAGGATGAAGACCGTCTCGTAGCCATAGTCGCCTGGAGCGCCATCTCCGCCCGCCGATGGGGCTGGTAGTGCAGGAGACGCTACGTGCGCACTTCTTGTGGGCTCTGCATCATCCAGCGTTGCCGAGGGAGCCACCGAGGGCACATCTGCGATCCCTTCGAGAATGAGTTGTAACCCGGTGCCTCCCGAATCAACGACTCCCGCCTCTCGGAGCACGGCGAGAAGCGTTGGCGTCTTCTCCACCGAGATGCGAGCGCTCTCGGCAACGCGGAGGAGGAATGGGCGAAGCTCAGTTGATCCTTCCGCATCTGTCAGCGCGCTCGATGCAACTTCGCGCGCAACAGTGAGGATCGTCCCCTCGGTGGGTGTTGCAACTGCGCTATACGCGTGGAGCACGCCGATCGAGAGTGCGTTTGCGATCTCTGCCGCGCGAGCGCGCCTCCGCCCTCTGACCGCTTGAGGTAGTCCGCGCAGGATTTGCGAGAGGAGAACCCCTGAATTCCCTCTGGCGCCCAGGAGTGCGCCGCGAGCAACCGCTTCGCTGACTTCGTCAATGGATGTGACTCCTGTTGCAAGCGTCGCCTCACCTTCGGCGATCGCCGCCTTGAGGGTTGCGAGCATGTTGGTCCCCGTATCGCCGTCTGGGACAGGGAAGACGTTGAGCGCGTTCACCACCGCGACGCGGGCCTCCAGCCGTTCCGCACCAGACCGGAGGGCCGCCATCAGCTCCACGCCGTCCCAACTCTTGCGGCTCATCGAGCGCCCCACTCGTGGGTCTCCGCCATGCGGGAAAGGGGGGCGTGGCGGGCGGCGAGAAGTAGACCCGTCTGCGGTGCCCGTTGTCGCTCGCTCGGCATGACTCCCTCCCTCAGCCAATGCTTCCTCTGCCCTACGGCGTTCCTGCTACGATACGGCACGAACGGCGGTGCGTCCCTCTCGGGCGCCCAGCACAGCAAGGAGAAGGTCATGGCACGCTTCTGCGTCCTCTGCGGCAAGGATTCGATCTCTGGGTTCAACCCCCAGTCGGTCGGGATGAACCGCGTACGCGCACACCGACGCTTCCGTGCCAACCTGCAGCCGACCATGGTCCTCGCCAATGGGACGATGAAGCGCGCGCTCGTCTGCACTTCCTGCCGAAGAACGGCAACGAAAGGCGCATAGGTCGCAGCTACGCCCGAGGGCGCAGCCCCTCAACCGCTTCGCGCATCTGCGCCGCCCCGAAAATCGCGGTGCCTGCGACCAGTACGTCTGCTCCTTGTGCCACGGCATCCGCCGCGGTACTGGACCGAATCCCACCATCAACGTGAATGCGTCGATTGGCACCTAAGAGAGCTCGAATCTCTTTGATGCGTGCCGCGGCCTCGGGCTGATATGACTGACCACCGAAGCCAGACTTCACCGTCATCACGAGTGCAAAATCAAGATGCGGGGCATGCGCTGCGAAGGCTCTGGCGGGTGTGCCTGGATCCGCTGCGAGGCCAGCCTCTGCGCCCGCCGCTCGGATGGCATCAAGGGTCCCTTGATGGCGCTCTGGAACCTCGACGTGAATGGCAACGGTCTGACAGCCCGCGGCGGCATATCGCGGCGCCCAGAGCGCAGGGTTCGCGATCATCAGATGCGCATCGAATGGGAGCGACGTCACGCCTCGCAGTGATTCAACGGTTGCGATCCCGAATGTGAGGTTTGGCACGAAATGCCCGTCCATGATGTCTAAGTGAATGCGGTCCACACCAGCTTGCTCCGCCGCCTGAACCGCCTCACGCAGCGCACCAAGATCAGCATTCAAGACGCTCGCCGCGATCTGGACGCCAGGTGTCACAGCTCAATCCCTAGGAGTGGACCAGAGGGGGCGAGCGGAACTGGTGAGCGCTCCCCCTTTAGCGCAGCGGCGCTGGCTAGGACCAGGAGCTCTCTACGGCGGGCCACTGCTTCTGGAGCGGGAGCGCCGGCTCGTTCTGCAGCCAGTTGCCCGCACGCGGCACCCGCCTCACGACCTCGGTTTCTTCGAACCGTTACCGAGAGGCCAGAGGCTCGCAGCTGCTCTGCGATCGCTTCAATACGCGCGGCGGGGCTCTCCTGCCATGGTGTGTGTGCGACGCTATTCATTGGAATCAAGTTTACGTGTGCTCCACTGCCGCGGAGCAGATTCGCCAATGCCGTGGCATCTTCTGGGCTGTCGTTAATGCCATCAATCATCGTCACCTCGTACGTAGTTCGTCGCCCTGTCGTGCGTGCGTGTGCTGCTGCTGCCGCGATCACTTCCTCTACAGGCCACTTACGGTTGAGTGGCACGAGCAGGTCGCGCAACGCATTGCGCGCGGCGTGGAGAGAGACGGCGAGGGTCACCTGAGGGCGCAGCTTTGCGAGCCGGGCGATCCCTGGAACCACTCCGCTCGTTGAAACAACAATCCGGCGTTGTCCGATGCCGCCCCGAAGTGGGTCGGTCAGGCCGTCAATTGCCGCGAGCACCGCGTCAAGATTCTGGAGTGGCTCCCCCATCCCCATGAACACGACGTTCGTGAGCTCCCGCCCTTCGCCTCGAAGGATCTGTCGCGCGCGACGCACCTGGTCTTGGATCTCGCCTGCGGTCAGGTTGCGGGTAAAGCCAAGCTCTCCGGTGGCGCAGAAGGGACAGCCGACCGCGCACCCTGCTTGACTTGAGACGCAGATGGTCGCTCGCTCTCCGCGGCCGCGCCGTGGATCTGGTGGATAGCGCATCAGCACCGCCTCTACCTTCGCGCCACCGCTGAGCGTGATCAGGAGCTTGCTCGTTGCCCCGTCCTCAACATCTTCTCGCTCGAGCTGCTCTGCAGCGTAGAAGCGGGCGACAGCAGCGAGCGCCTCCTGAGCTCGTCGGCTCAGCGTCGTGACCTCCGACCAGGTCTTGGCATCAGAGCGCCAGATCGCATCAAGGATCTGAGCCGAGCGGTATTTCTCAAGCCCAAGATCCGCAACGAGTTGCGCGACCGCAGGTGGATCAAGATCGGTGATTGCGGGGAGGGGTGCAGCTGCGGTGCTCATGAGCGGATTCTCGCATGCGGAGCGAGAAGTTCTGCTCGGCCATGAATCAGCGCCGTTCCGCTCATGCGGCGCCCACCCATTGGGGTCACTTCAAGGAGCGGGAGAGCGCCACCTTGCAGCCCGAGTAGGAGGACCTCTTCATGTACCAACAGGCTTCCAAATGGGACGTTGATCCCCGCGAGTGGCTCACCCACCACATCAAGCTTCAGTCGTTCGAGTGCTGGGGCGAGGCTGATCCAGACCCCAGGCCACGGGCGATACGCGCGCCATGCGCGGTGCGCGCGATCTACTGTCCAGGTCGCCAGAATCTCACCGTCCGACCGCCGCAGCCGACGTGTCATAGAAGCGCCCACTGCGGGCTGAGGGATCGGCGCGATCTCCCCTGCAAGGTATCGATCCAACGTTCCCGTGATGCCGTCCGCTGCCAAACGCGAGAGTTGTGCCTCAAGACGCGGTGCGTCTTCGTCACCACGCAACTGATGCCGCTGAACGGCAACGAGCGGCCCTGTATCCAGCCCCTCATCCATCAGGATGGTACTCACTCCAGTCTCTTGATCGCCTGCCAGGATGGCAGCAGGGATCGGTGCGGCGCCGCGATACGCAGGAAGAAGCGAAGGGTGAAGATTCAGAATCCCTCGGTGAACCGAGCGCAACATTTCAGCAGGAACGATCTGCCCAAAGTCTGCGAGCAGGCCCACCGTTGCATCAAGGGAGGCGATCGTCTCCTGCGTGGAGGGGGCGCGGAGTTGCTCAACTTCAAGGAGTGGCAGATCGCGCTCCCGCGCCCACGATGCCACCGGCGTTGAAACAAGCGCGCCGTCTCGCCCCGACGACCGCGGTGCCGCAGTGATCACTGCGGCAATGCTCCGCTCGTGCTTCTTGTAGAGAGCATCAAATGCTGGCACGCCGAAGCCGCCACTCCCAATCAACAAAAGCCGCAGATCAGTGACTGTGTGCCTCTGCGGCGCGAGCCGCACGCTTCGCGCGCTTTCCTTCCGGACTTTCAGGATCAATCCCGCCATCCTCCTCATCGCCAGTTACGGCGATGAGCTGGTCGAGTGAATCAAGATAGTCGATGTAAAGTTTTCCCTTAAGGTGATCGAGCTCGTGTTGCACGGCGCGCGCGATGTAGCCGTGTTCGCTGAACTTGTAGACACGTCCATGCCGATCTTGCGCCTCTACCCACACGCGCTCGCGTCGCGTGATGTCGGCAACATAGCCTGGGATCGAAAGGCATCCTTCAAGATCGGTCACATCGCCCTTTTCGCGCATGATGCGTGGGTTCACGAGCTCATACGTTCGTCCTTTCGCTTCAACGACCGCAACGTTCAGCGGTTCGCCAAGCTGGGGGGCGGCCAGCCCAGCGCCTGGTGCCGCACGCATTGTGTGAACGAGGTCGTCAAGAAGGCTGTGCAACAACCTTCCAAAGCTCTCTACAGGCTCACCAGGCATACGGAGACGCGGATCTCCGAGGAGCAAGATTGGTTTGACACTCATGGTCTGATTCTACCAATCGGCGGGGACTAGAGGAGAGTCTCTGGATCTAAGTCGATGCCGACGTCGCGTCCAGTGAGCCCCCGAACAAGCGGGCGTGGATCGGTGGCACGCAGTATGACGTTCTCTCGCCAGCGCCCTCCACGTTTTGGTACCCAGGCAGGGATCGGCCCAAGAAGATGCGCCCCAGAACCTTCTGGTAGCTGGCCGCGTAGCTTCTCGGCAACAGCAGCGGCCCGCGTATGAGTAGCCGTTGCAGTCGCGCCAGAGACGGTGATCTTTGCCGTGCGCAGGTATGGCGCGCCACCAGCCCGTTCACGCAGTGAGAGTTCGCGTCGCCGCCACGCAGTCACATCGCCGCCGCGCGCAAGCTCCACCGCCGCCGCAATCGCAGGATCTTCGGGGCGATAGCTCTGCACCCAAGCGGTTCCACCGCTCCTCCCTCGCCCTAAGCGACCGCTCGCTTGCACGATCAGAGAGACGACCCGCTCCGCAGCGCGCTCGTCGGGGAGCAGTAGCCCGGCATCCGCAGAGACGATCCCAACGAGCGCGAGGCGTGGAAGATCCAGGGCCTTGGCCGCGAGCGCGGTTCCAATCAGGAGTTGCGTCTCACCTTTTCGGAAGGCGTCCAAGATCCGATCGCCTGCGCCGATGGTCGCGATGGTGTCGGCGTCGAGTCGACCAATGCGAAGCGACGGCAAGAGTCGATTCGCTTCGGCCTGAAGGCGCTCCGTCCCACCGCCGATCGCACGAACCCGTGCGCTGTTGCACGACGGACAGCGCGTGAGAGGCTCAGCAACGAGTCCGCACCCGTGGCAACGGAGCAGCGATCCAGCACTGTGTAGGACGAGCGGACGCTCACACGAGGGGCATGACTGCGCTGCGCCGCAATCCCTGCAGAGGAGTGCGGATGCGAGACCACGCCGGTTCATGATCAGAAGTGCCTGCTCTCCATCACCCCACTTGAGCGCTTCGAGCGCCGCCAGAAGTGGCCGGCTGATCATTCCCTTCCAACCGTCCTCAAGTTCGCGACGCATGTCGACCACTTCAACGCGAATTGCGGCACTGCGATGCTCAAGCGTGAGATGACGCCAACCCTGAAGCCTGACGCGTCCAAACGTCTCAATGGATGGTGTTGCACTGATGAGTATGACAGGCGCTGCTGCGAACTCCCCGAGCATGATCGCAGCATCGCGCGCATGAAGGCGCGGTGTTCGATCAGACTTGTAGGCCGCCTCATGCTCCTCGTCGACGACGATCAGACCAATCTCGCGACTCAGCGCGCCGAGCGCGACGCGAGTTCCTACCACGAGGTGTGGTCCGACCCCCCGCAACCGAGCATGGGCGTCCAGCCGCTCACCTTGGCTCGCCCCTGAATGCACCAGTTCCGGCTCGACACCAGTGACGCTCCGGAGCACATCCGTAGCAAGCGCGACCTGCGTTGCCTCAGGCACAAGCCAGAGCACGGAGCGCCCAGCAGAGAGCGTGCGTGAAGCGATCTCGACCGCGAGGCGACTCTTCCCTGAGCCTGGCGCGCCATCGATCAGCGTGACGCCGTCAAGGCGCGGCTCATCGAGCAGTGAGCGCTGCGTGGGACTCCAGTCGGAGACGGAGAGGTCGCTCATGACATTGTCGCGGCGATCAGCGTGACGACGTTGACGCTGTCGCATTGCAATCTGCACGAGACCGAGCGCGGCAAGTCGGCGGGCGGCGGGAAGCCCACCAGGGAGATCGGCTGCACGTACCTGCCCATCGCCGCTGGCTTCTGCACGATCAAGCACCGTCAGCAGCTCGCGCTGCCGGAGTCCGAGACGAGTACGAGCGTCTGGTAGGTCAGCGGCGCTGGTTCGCGATGCATACGCCTCTTCAACACTGCGCCCCTGAACGGCACTCAGTCGCCAACTTCGTTCAAGCCGACCACTGCGCTCGCCATTGCGAATCAGTGCAAGCAGCGCGCTGCGTCCACTCCCGCGAGCTCCAACCAGTCGCTCAAGTGATGTCCAAGACTGGCTGACTCCCACACGCCCTTCATCCTCGCTTGGTGACCCGACCGAGCGAATCGCGACCTCTACCTTGTCGAGGAGGCCAGGCGGAAGGAGCGAACGAATCGTCAGTGCGAGTGGTGCAAGCCAGTGTGTGGATATCGCCTCAGCAAGACGCATACCGAGTGCTCCAATCAGTGGATCGCCGTTTAGCTTCGCTTCCGCACGCTTCAACGTGACACCCGATGGGGGCGGCAACTCTCCTACGCGTGAGGTGACAAGTCCAATAGCCCGCCGCCCCCCAAACGGAACGACAACCGCGTCTCCAATCTCTAACTCAGCGTGCTCCGGGGGAAGGTAGTCGTAGAGTCGTTCCCCCTGAGGGCCCGGGAGATCAACGGCAACTCGAATTGTGTTCGGCGGGTTGCTCGACCGCGCGGATCGGGGCACGTCGCCCCCACTCACACGCTGATCCGACGCTCCGGATGCTTGGCGCGTTCCGCGAGCACGATCTTCTCAACCTGCGCAGCCGCCTCTTCCGGGTATCCCGTCTCGTTCAGCACGAGGTAGTCATACTCTTTCGCACGATCCATCTCCGCGATTGCACTTCGCGCTCGGGTCACAAGATCTTCAGCCGACTCAGTCCCGCGACCAGCGAGTCGGGCAGCGAGCGCTTCGGGCGAAGGCGGTGCAATGAAGATGAGGATCGCCTCCGGAATCTCTGTCCGCACGCTCCGTGCGCCTTGCACATCGATCTTGAGGATTGCATCTTCACCACGCGCCAGGGCTTCTTGTACCTCGCTCCGAGGAGTTCCATACGAGCGCCCATGGACCGTCGCGGACTCGAGCAAGCCGTTCGCCTCGCGCAACGCGCTGAATGTTTGATTCGTGTGGAAGTGATAGTGGACTCCGTTCATTTCGCCCGATCGTGGTTCTCGTGTGGTACAGGTAACCACGTAGTGAAAGGTTTGCCCGATGGGTCGGCGGCGCAATTCGTTGATGATAGTGTCCTTGCCCACGCCGCTCGGGCCCGAGATCACAATCACCTGAGCTCCTGCTGCGCCGTCGCGACGCTGACCTGGCATCAGTCCTCCGATCTCTCTCTGCGCAACCGTAGCGTATCAAGTGGGAGCTGCAGATCGGGTGGAAGCGGCGTTTCGAGACGCATCAACCGCCCGTCACGCGGATGGGTGAACGCGATCCGCCACGCATGCAGGAAGAGCCTCGTCGTCCCTTCAGGTCCACGTCGGCTCGTTCCGTTTCCGTACGTTGGGTCGCCCGCGATCGGATGACCGATCTCCGTCAAGTGAACGCGGATCTGGTGCGTTCGGCCGGTGATCAGATCGACTTCGAGCATCGTCCAGCCCGCGAATCGCTCACGCACTCGGTAGCCAGTTGTGGCCGGGCGACCGCCTGCGACGACCGCCATCCGCTTTCGCTCCGATGGGTCACGCCCGATTGGCGCTTCAATCCTTCCGACCTCCGCTGCAACGGGACCCTGCACCAGCGTGAAATAGGTTTTCTTCACGCGACGCGCCTTCAGCTGCGCCATCAGGCTCAACTGGGCGAGGTCCCCTTTCGCCACCACCAGCAGGCCTGAGGTGTCCTTATCAAGTCGATGCACGAGCCCGGGCCGCGCCACTCCTGCAATGCCAGGGAGGTCCTCCACATGGTGAAGGAGTGCGTTGACGAGCGTCCCGTTCGCGTGCCCTGGAGCTGGGTGCATAACAAGCCCCGCAGGTTTGTCCACGACAAGGAGATCTTCGTCTTCGTACACCACGCTGATCGGGATCTCCTCAGCAATCAGCTGCGCATCGGCCACTGGCGGGATTGAGAGGTGGAGCGTCCCGCCTGGAATCAGCGTGCTGCTTCCGCGTATCTCCACGCCGTTCATGGTGAGCCGACCTTCGCTGATCAGCCGCTGGACGAATGAGCGAGAGAGGCCAGAACGATCTGCAACGAACCGATCCGCACGCTGTCGCGCCGCTTCAGGTGGGATTGGAAGATCAATCTCACGCGGGTCGCTCATCTGCCCCTCTGGCGACGCCCAACCGGTGAACGTAGTGTCGAGAGCAGCACGATCAGGATCCCAAGGCTTATTCCCATGTCAGCCACATTGAACGTCCAGAAGCGCAAGGTTCCTACCCCAAGATCAATGAAATCGAGCACGTAGCCCATTGTGAGGCGATCGAGCAGATTGCCAAGCGCACCACCGATCAAAAGCCCGGTTGCCACGGTCAGGGGAGATGGGCGCCGCTCTCCCTCCCGATCATGCACGACCAAGAGTGCAACCACGACACTGAGACTCAAGAGCGCAAGGATCGGTGCGCTTCCCTGGAAGAGGCCGAAGAGGCCACCCCGATTCTCACTGCGAATAAGCTGCAGGGTGTTTCCAATGATCTCCCGTGGAGAGCCCTCACTTAGTAGATCAGGGAGCACCGATTTGCTAAACCGATCAAGCAGAAAGACGAGGCCCGCCACACCAACGACAAGTGCTCGCCTCATTCGGTCGCGCGCCGAACGAATAGCTCCGCGTCGCCTCCAGTGAGCGCGACGCTCGCACGCTCCCACCCAGTGGGGGGAGTTCCCCCGCTCGGCGAGAACTGGCAACGAAGCGCACCAACCGCGCTCACGATCTCGCCCCGATGCTTCTCCAGTTCGCTCGGGGCACCTTGAATCTCCAATTCCACGCGATCCTCACGCCGCAGTCCAGCACTCTTGCGCGCCTCTTGTACCGCACGA
This sequence comes from Candidatus Limnocylindrus sp., assembly GCA_046081085.1. Classification (GTDB taxonomy): domain Bacteria; phylum Chloroflexota; class Limnocylindria; order Limnocylindrales; family Limnocylindraceae; genus Limnocylindrus. The sequence goes on along the minus strand of JBJTVF010000058.1, from coordinate 8,452 downwards.
ATCACCTCGCGTGCGTCTCCCTCGAGGATCAGCTCAGGCGTCAAACTCGTGTCAAGCTCCACGACGATGCCGTCGTCCTCTGCAACCTGTTGGCCCTGACGAGGGACCGCCTGTATCTCAATCTCATCGGCGGCAAGCTCGAACCCTGCGATACGGACCGCGCCGTTCGGGAGAAACTCAACCTCTCCATCACGTGCCGCCTGCATCACCACTTGTGTCGATGCACCGAGCCGCTTCGCGACCTTGGGTAGGAGCACTTTGACACGGCGCTCAAAGAGTCCGGAGGCGTCATCAACTCGCTCAACGCGCTTCACGTTGAGTTCGTCGGCGAGGATACTCTCCAGGGCTGCAGCGTCGGCACCGCGCACACCAAGGACAACGCGAGCGCGCGATAGAGGTTGGCGGGTCCGGATCCCTGCTGCGTTGCGTACTGAACGGCCAAGCTCCGCGGCACGAATGATCCGCTCCATTGCCAACTCAAGATCGCTGTCGCGCCACCCTGCGCTCTCCTCACTCGGCCAGTGCAAGAGGTGGATGCTGCTGGGTGTGCTCCCCTGACGGATCGCCCCTGCGAGCGGGCGGGACGCGCCTCCAACGACCGCGCTGACCGCATCACCGACCGCGCTCACTTTCGTTTGGTCGATTCCGACCAAGTTGCGGTATATCGCATCGGTGAAGAAAGGACTGATCGGCGCGGCAACGCGCAGCAGCGTGAGAAGTGCCTGATGCAACGTGTCAAAGGCAGCGTGCCTGGCGCGCTCTGGTGCGTCTGCCGCAAACTGATCACGTGAACGACGGAGATACCAGGTAGAAAGCTCATCAATCCCCTGTTCAAGGCGACGCACGGCAGCGTACGCGTCGTAGGCGCGCAACGAGGTTTCGACGCCGGAGGCGAGCTCGGCTGAGCGACTGAGTATCCATCGGTCCATCACGCTTCTCGAGGAGGCTGGCACCTCAACCTCACCCGGGGCCCACTGAGCTGTTCGCGCCTGCCCAACAAGGAACGCGTATACGTTCCATAGAATCAGCAACCGGCGACGAGTCTCATCGGCCGCCTCCCAGCCGAAACGCACGTTCTCCTCTGGTCGAGATCCAGCGAAGAGCCAGCGCATCACGTCCGCCCCCATGCGGTCGGCAGCTTCGTCGAACTCAATGGAGTTCCCCCAGCTCTTGTGCATCGCCCGTCCGTCCGCACCAACCACCAGTCCATAGCCGAAGACGGTCTTTGTCGGTTCGCTCGATGCCATGACTGTAGACATCGCAAGGAGCGAATAGAACCAATTGCGGAACTGTCCTGGGAAGCTCTCGGTGATGAAGTCGGCGGGAAACCACCGCTTCCAGTACTCAGGATCTTCGCGGTACCGGAGCGTTGAGAGTGAGACAATCCCGGCATCGAGCCATGGATTCCCCACGTCAGGAACGCGCGTCACTTTCGCCCCACATCCCCGGCAGTCGATCTGAACCTCGTCGACATACGGGCGATGGGCTGTGTGCTCGTCGAGCGCCGCTGCGCCAGCAGTTGCGCGCTCCTCCAACTCTTTGCGCGAACTGAGCACTTCGACCTTGCCGCATGACGCGCACTCGTAGATCGGTAGCGCGAGACCCCAATAGCGTTTCTTGGAAATCATCCAGTCACTCATGTTGCGCAACCAGTCGATCTCACGCTCATACCCGAAGTCCGGGAGCCAAGTGATCCGGTCAACCACAGACATGATCTGATAGCGGAGGCTCGAGTCGAACTCTTCCTTTGTGAGTTCGCTGCGTGGCTTGTCGTAGAGCGGCCCCATGCTAATGAACCATTCGTCCACAAGCCGGAACACGAGTGGTGTCGCGCAACGCCAGCAGTGAGGGTATCGGTGCGTGATCTTCTCACGACGAAGAAGACTATTCGCAACGGTTAGATGCGCGAACACGTCTTCGGTCACCGCATGCCACTCGCGTCCGGTGAGGACTCCAAAGCCGTCAAGGTAGACGCCCGATTCATCAATTGGTGCAATTGCAGGGATTCCCTCGGCAACACCGAGCCTATGGTCATCGCTTCCGCATCCAGGTGCTATGTGGACAATGCAGGTCCCCTCTTCGGAGCCAACGTCTTCCCATCCGATCACGCGATGCGCGGCGCCATCTGCTCCGAGTGCCTCACGCACGGCCGGCAAGTCGTCAAATGGCGCTCGATACTTCCAGCCGATCAGCTCAGACCCTTTCCGTGTTTCAAGGAGGAGAGCGCGGGGGGCACCGCCGCCAAGGGTGGCCGTGCGACGTGTTGCGCCAATCCAGAGTTTGCGACCATCAAACTCAACGAGTTCGTAATCAAGTGACGGATGCACAGCGGCGGCAACGTTTGCGGCAACGGTCCAGGGTGTTGTCGTCCACACCACTAGCTCCTCACCAGGGCGATCCGCCAGCGCCAATCCGAAGTAGAGCGACGGATCCTCTCGATCTGCATACCCTTCAGTCATCTCGTGCTGACTGATCCCAGTTCCGCAGCGGGCGCACCACGGCATGCTGTCGCTCCCCTTGTAGAGCCAGCCACGCGCGTGGCATTTGGCAAGGAAGGTCCAAATGAGGTCATTGTTCTCGTCGGAGAAGGTGAAGTAGGAACCTCCAACCCGTGAGGTGCCGAGCTGTCCAATCAACTGTTCCGCAGGGCCGCTGACGGGACCGTGCACGCCCGCGATCGTGACTGGCGTGGTTGGACCCTCAGCGAGTGCGTCACGTAGTTTCAGCAGCTCGGCTGGGTCGTTCCAGTCCATCCACATGCCGAGTCGAATCGATTGCTCTGTCTGTCGGGCGGCATAGGTGAGCACACGCTGCTTGCAGAGGCTGATGAACTCCGCGAGCCCCTGCTCTTCGATCTGTCGCTTGCTGGTGTAGCCGAGCTCGCGCTCAACATTCACCTCAACCCAAAGCCCCTGACAATCAAAGCCCTGTTGCCAGCGTAGTTCGTGGCCAAGTGATGCGCGGAATCGCTGGAAAAGGTCTTTGTACGTGCGACCCCATGCGTGGTGCACGCCCATTGGGTTATTCGCGGTGATTGGCCCGTCAAGGAACGACCAGGTGGGGCCGCCGATCGTCTGTGCACGAAGACGCTCAAAGACGCCCTCCTCCCGCCAGCTACGCAACATCTCGTGCTCGATGCTGACAAGGTCGGGTCGGGCGTCAACAGGACGGAACATCCTATGGAGCGTGCCACGCGCGTCCCTGCATGGCAAACGGAGCGCTGACTCGCTCGCGAGCGAGGCGCTATCGTGCGAGGGTGAGCAACGACGAACGCACCCCAAAGAGCTCCGCGTTTGCAGCAGCCCTCTTCTCCATCCTCCTCCCAGGACTCGGGCAGGCCTACCAGCGACGCTGGCACGCTGCTCTGAGGTTCGCAGCCCCGCTCTTCCTCCTCGTCGCAGGCTTCTCTGGCATCTATGTTGCGGACGGGCTCGCAGGCCTTCTCGGACTCCTCCTGTCGCCGCTAGGGCTGAGCGCAGCGGGGATCCTGAACATTCTCGCAGCCCTCTGGCGCGCGACCGCTGCAACCGAAGCCTGGCGCCAGGGTCTCACCCGTGCCAGTGGCGTGCGCGCAACTCTGCTTTCAACGATTGCCCTTGCGGTCACGCTCGCCGTAGGCCTATCCATCCATCTGCTCATCGGCGGATATGTGAATACCGCCTCCGCTCTCGTCGGTGGAATCTTTAGCGGCACTGAAGAGAGTGGTGGTCAAGGAGGTGCCACGCCACCAAACTGGGACGGCACTGAGCGGCTCAATGTGCTTCTGATTGGCATTGACCAACGGCAGGGTGAGACAAGCTTCAACACGGACACGTTGATCGTTGCAAGCGTCGATCCCATAAAGGGGAGCGTCAGCATGTTCAGCATCCCGCGAGACACCGTTGACTTTCCGGTTCCGGCCAACGCACAGGCCCTGTACGGACCTACCTACAACAACAAGATCAATTCCTACTACAGTTCGGCAAAGGCGAACAGCGACACCTTTCCGAACGGACCTGCAGCCGCCCTTCGCGAAATGCTCAGCGAGTTTTACAACCTCCGCATTGACTACTCCGTAATGGTGAATTTCAGCGGCTTCAAGCAGATCGTAGACACACTCGGCGGTGTCCGTATCATCACGAAGAACCCCATCGTGGATGAAACGTATCCCGCCGGCGTTGGTTACCTACGACGCATTCGTATGCCTGTTGGCGTACGAACAATGGACGGCCAGGAGGCGCTGATCTTCGCGCGTTCGCGCCACAGCAGCTCCGACTTCGGTCGAGCGGAGAGGCAGCAACAAGTGATCGCCGCGATCCGTGCACAGACTGATGTGGAGGCTGTTGCAGCTAATCTCCCAGCGCTCGCATCCACCCTGCAAGATGCAATCAAGAGTGATTTTCCACAGGGTGATCTCCCGCGTCTACTCGAACTGCTCGGCCGCGTCGATGCCGGTAACCTGAAGAGCATCGTCTTCGCTCCACCCGTCTACCAAACGGTTGGAGCGGATGAACGCGGCTACATCATCGTCCCTGACATTGTGAAGATTCGCCGCGCGATCCTCGCCGCATTTGCCGCCGAGCCAACGCCTGACGAGGTGGAAGAGCAGTCGGTCGAGCGCGAGGCGGCCCGCATCTGGGTGCTAAACGGGACGGGACGGCCAGGTGAAGCGGGCGCGTTCGCAGCGCGGTTGATCCAAGCCGGGCTTGAGGCGACAGCCCCAAGTGGCATCACTCCTCCGGAGATTGGACTCCTGCAGACTCGGCTTACCGTCTACAACGGAGCAGCGCTCCGCGTTCCTGTCACGCTGGCGCTTGTTGAACGATTGATGGGTCTCCGCGCAATTGAGATTGATGACCCATCGGTGACCGTAGACATTCAGATCATTACCGGGGCGGATCTACCGACGTTGAAGGAGTAGCTACGCGCCACCCTTCTTGGTTCCGTAGATCGGCGTCAACCAGTGTGAATACTCAGAAACTCGACCTTGTACAGCGGCAAAGTATCGCTCTTGGATGCCCTTTGTGATTGGACCGATCTCCCCGCTCCCGATCGTGCGGTGGTCTACTTCAATGACCGGTGAAATCTGTGCGCCGGTACCACAGAGGAACAGTTCATCGCCGATGTAAAGCTCGCTTCGATCGATTGCTCGCTCGCTCACCTTGAGACCCATTTCGCGCGCGATTTCCAACACTGCAGCACGTGTGATCCCCTCCAGAATGTCGTCATTGCGGCCAGGGGTGATCAACGTGTCACCTCGCAAGAGGAAGAGGTTCTCCGCGGAGCCTTCAGACACCTTCCCCGCCTCAGTGAGCACGATCGCCTCATCGAGGCCGTTGAGCATCGCTTCAGTCTTGGAGAATGCGCTGTTCACGTAATTCCCCACCACTTTGGCGCGCGCAGGGATTGCAAGATCGGAGGTCCGCCTCGTCGCTACCGTGGCACAGCGGATCCCTGAATCAATGTCAATGTAGTTGCCGAACGGGATAGCGATCACATAGAAGTTGTTCGTTAGCTCGTGGAGGCGCACTCCAATCGCTTCCGTGTTCTTGTACACGCTGGGCCGGATGTAGACGTCCTCCTTGAAGCCATTCCTCTGCAGCAACTCAATGATTATCGATCGGAGTTCCATGACTTCAGGGAGTGGATCCATCATCAAGATCTTGGATGATGCACGGAGTCGCTCAAGATGCTCGTTCAGCTTGAGCACATAGAGCTCACCCTGATCTGCATTCCAGTAGGCACGGATCCCTTCAAAGGTGGCCGTCCCGTAGAGGAAGGCGTGCGTCATCACGTTGACCTTCGCATCTGCGAGCGGGCGGAACCCGCCCTCGAAAAATGCGATTGGGGCCTTCGTCTCGCTCGACGCCATGTGGACTACCCCTGATGCTGTGGGGCGTATGGAAGGAGCGCCATCTGACGTGCACGCTTCAAGGCAACGGTCAGTCCATGCTGATGTTGCGTGCAGTTCCCGGTCTTTCGTCGTGGCTCAATCTTGGCGCGATCAGAGATGAATCGGCGCAACCGGTTCACCTCCTTGTAGTCGATGACGCCACGCTTATCGCCACAAAATGAACAGGTCCGACGGCGTCGGGCTGCGCCAAACTTGTCATCACGCTTCTTGAATCGCTTCGGTGCGTCTGCCATGTTGATCTCCTCTCAGCTCTGCAGTGTCGTTTGGTGATCTCGTTAGAAGGGAAGATCGTCAAGATCGCTGGGCGCTGATGCCGTTCCCTGCTCCGAACGTGCCTCAGCGCTCGGTGTTGACGCTCGTGGAGCTCGCGCGCTACTTGAATCGGCATCGGGATTGCGATCAACGATCACCACATCGCTGGCCAAGATGTCGAGCGCCACGCGCTTCTCGCCCTCTTTCGAGTCGTAGAGGTCTACTTGAAGTCGTCCTTCGGCATAAACCTTCCGCCCCTTGCGAAGCCACTCTGCAAGCTTGACGGAGCGCTCCCCGAACATGATCACGCGATACCACGTTGTCTTGTCTTCCCACTCGCCGCCAGCCGACTTACGACGCTCGTTCGTTGCCACACGCATCTCAAGGCGCGGCTTGCCGTCGGTCGTGTACTTCAACTCTGGATCTGCGCCGAGGTTGCCGATGATGCTGATCTTTGCGAATGACATGAACTACTCCCCGTCGGCTGCAACTGCAGCGGGTGCGGCGTCGCTCTCAGCTTCATCGAGCTGCGCATCCGCAGCGGCGGCCGCGGCGGCGGCGTCAGCCGCCTCCTCTTCAAGCTCGTCGCTGATCGCCGACGCTGGGCGCTCGTCTCGAATCACCAGGTGCCGGAGCACCTCCTCCGTGATTAGGAGTACACGCTCAAGCTCAGCGATGGATGCTGCAGGGGCTTCAAAGAGGTAGATCTGGTAGATGCCGTCGCGGTGTCCCTCCACCTCATACGCCAAACGACGACGCCCCCAGGGGACGTTCTTGAGGATGCTTCCACCCGCCTCGGTAATGGAGCGAACCGTTCGCTCAAGGATCGCCTTGCTGCGCTCCTCTGCAACATCTGGTTGCATGATCATCATGAGCTCGTAGCGGCGCATTGCGCACTCCTTCCTATGGGTTCGCCCCGGTGCACCCTACGCAACTTGCGCGGTGGGCCGGAGCCGAAAGGCAGAGGCGGAGTGTAGCACCCCAAGTGCTGGGATCAAAAAGTTGGAGGCGACGGCCGGATTCGAACCGGCGAATAGGGGTTTTGCAGACCCCCCCCTTAGACCACTTGGGTACGTCGCCCCTGTTCCGTGTTGGCTGCCCCTCGAGGATTCGAACCTCGGTTCACGGATCCAAAGTCCGGTGTCCTACCACTAGACGAAGGGGCATCGACCCCGGATCTCGGAGAGTTTGGAGCGGAAGACGGGACTCGAACCCGCGACCTTCACATTGGCAATGTGATGCTCTACCAACTGAGCCACTTCCGCACCGTTGCACCGATGATGGTGCCGAGAGCCAGATTCGAACTGGCGACACCGCGCTCTTCAGGCGCGTGCTCTACCAACTGAGCTATCTCGGCGCATTGACCGCCAGCCACGGCGACCTCAGACACCAACGACGCTGAGGATACCCTCCGCGGCGGGAGGGCGCAATGGACGACCCAACGTGCCCGGCGACCAGCCGCACGGGGGACTGGTGGGCGGTGAGGGGCTCGAACCCCCGACCCCCTCGGTGTAAACGAGGTGCTCTACCAACTGAGCTAACCGCCCGTTGCGCTCGCACCCCGTGCGAGGCCTTAGATGTTATGTGGTGCCCAGACCGGGACTTGAACCCGGATGACTTGCGTCATACGCCCCTCAAACGTACGCGTATACCAATTCCGCCACCTGGGCACAGGTGTTGGTATCGAGGAAGGGACTTGAACCCATACGTCCTTGCGGACACTGGCTCCTGAAGCCAGCGCGTCTGCCAATTCCGCCACCTCGACCCGTTCGAACCCCCTAATCGCTCAGGGTGTCGCGAGGCGGAAGGATAGCACAGCCCGCAGGTAGCTCTCTGGCTCTTCTACGAGCATCGGGGCAATCTCCGTGACGCGGCTTGAGGTCAAGAGTTCAACAGCCCGGAAACGGATCGGCAAGATGTAGTTCGTCTCCGCCAGCCACTTCTGGAGTGCCACCAGGGCCGCAGTGCGGGCCTCCCGGTCACCCGGCTGGCGCGCGCGGTTGAGCAACAGGTCGAGATCCTTGAGTTGGATTCCCGCAATGTTGCCTCCGGTGAGAACTGCCCCAGATCCCAAAAGCGGATAGAGATCTACATCGATCCCGACATCAACATTGAGCACAGCAAGCTGGAATGTTCCTGACGACAGTCGGCTAGTGAGATCAATCGGAGTGAGCTCGGTGACTTGCGTTGGAATGCCGAACGCGGTCCATGCCGCCGCCGCTTGTGCGGCAACCGCAGCATCAACTGGATGTGCCAATGCGGGCAGCGTGAGAATCTCTAGGCTCGCCGCTGCGCCGCTCGGCAGCA
>JBJTVF010000057.1:0-3311 GCA_046081085.1 Candidatus Limnocylindrus sp. | reverse complement strand
CCCAACTGTACGAGGGCGCCAACAAGCTCCTTGCTCATTTCTGCCTCCCTTCTCGCTTGGCAGCCCCGATAAAAAAAGACGCGGGGGTCACCCACGTCTCTCGTCCGGCGGCCGTTATCAGGGAGATCATAGCACGCCTCCAGAGAGGCTCAAACTGTGCCATCCGCCACGAGGCGAACACGCAGCGTCCTCCTCGGGGAAGTGGGTCTCGTTGGGGCGGTTAGCGGCTTGGGTAGTGCTCGACAACGTAGCGGTCGAGGATCTCCATGAATTCGGCAACGATCCGGTCACCTCGCAGGGTTGTCAGCAGGGCACCGTCCTTAAAGACGGGGGCAACTGGCTCTTCAAAAGTTCCTGGCAGACTGATTCCAAGGTTCGCATGCTTGGACTCCCCTGGCCCGTTGACCACACAGCCCATCACCGCCACCTCCATCGCCTCAACGCCCGGGTGGCGATCGCGCCAGACTGGCATCTGCGACCTCAAATAGTTCTGGATCTGCTGGGCCATCTCTTGGAAGAAGACGCTCGTCGTCCGCCCGCATCCAGGGCAGGATGTAACTTGTGGTGAGAAGGCACGCAGACCGAGGGACTGCAGCAGCTGCTGCGCTACCTCAACTTCAAGGGCGCGATCGCCTCCAGGCTCTGGGGTCAGCGAGACGCGAATGGTGTCCCCGATCCCTTCGTTGAGAAGGATCGCGAGCGCAGACGATGTTGCCACGATGCCCTTCATCCCCATCCCCGCTTCGGTGAGACCAAGGTGGAGCGGGTAATCACACCGCGAAGCTAGCTCTCGATACACGTCAATCAGATCGCGAACGTTCGACGTCTTTGCCGAGAGGAGGATGCGGTCATGCGGCACCCCCGTCTCTTCAGCGAGCTCCGCGGACTGAAGAGCGCTTCGAACGATGGCTTCGATCGTCACGGCTCGAGCACTCTCTGGCGAACCAGACTTTGCGTTCTCCTCCATGAGTTGGGTGAGCAGAACGTGATCGAGCGATCCCCAATTTACGCCGATTCGCACAGGCTTCCCATGGTCATTGGCAATCTTGACGATCGTCTGGAAATTCTCATCACGGCGCTTCGTGCCAACATTTCCCGGATTGATTCGGTACTTTGCGAGAGCAGCGGCGGTTGATGGATAGGCGGCCAAGAGCTTGTGGCCGTTGTAATGGAAGTCGCCAACGATCGGTACGGTTACACCCTCGTCCGCAAGCCTGCGAACGATCTCAGGTACGGCTGCTGCCGCCTCCTCGTTGTTCACGGTGACGCGCACGATCTGGCTGCCAGCACGCGCGAGGTGCGCGACCTGCGCCGCTGTCCCCACCGCGTCTGCAGTATCCGTGTTTGTCATCGATTGCACGACGATCGGATGAGCCGAACCGACAAGTACCCCACCCACGCTGGCAGAAGGCGTTGGGCGACGTGTCGGGCGCAGCAGATCAGGTCGATCGGCGGCGGGGCGTGGGACTACAGGAATATCCCGACGCATCACGCCCCTCCACCGAAAACCGTTGCCAGATCGCCAAGCGTGATCCAGAAGAACAAGAGAAGCATTGCGAGTGCCCCGGCGGTAACCAGCGCCTGTTCAACCCTTCTTCCTCGATCACCGCCGAGCGCGCGACGAAGGAGGAGTGTGGCGACGCGTCCACCGTCGAGCGGCGGGATAGGCAATAGATTCAAGATTGCAAGATTCGCGGAGAGGAGGGCGGCAATCTGAAGGAGCCCACTGAAACCGAGCCGCTCTGCTGCCCCCGCGACGCCTACAGCAATCCCTACTGGTCCCGCGAGTGCAGGCCCATCTTCAGCACTGCGAAACGGTGCGGTCAAGAGGTCAGCGAGTCCGCCGATGATCGCTCCCCCCGCTTGAATGGTGCGTTGTGCAGCGAGACGGACCATCTCTGTGAGCGGGCGTTCAAGCGGGCCAGCCGCGAGAAAATTGCCAATACTGATACCGAGCACACCCTGACCGGCCGCCTCTTCAATGGTGCGTAACCGAAGCGTGATCTCGCGGGAGACACCGTCGCCGCTCAAGACAGTCAATTGCACATCGGACCCTGCCGCCTCGCGGAGGCCCACGAGCGGAGTCTCGAAGCGATCAAATGGAACGCCATTGAGTGAAGAGATGCGTTCCCCAGGCAGGATCCCGGCATTCGCAGCCGGTGAGCCAGGCTGCACATCGGCGAGGAGGATCTCACCTCGCTCAGCAAGTGGGCCCGCAAGTACGAACATAAGTGCAAATGCGACGACAAGATTGACGACAACGCCTGCCAGCATGACGAACACTTTCGACGTGAGTGAGGCGCGCTCCCAACCGTCAGGTTCGCTGCTCCATTCAGTGGCACCCGCCATGCGCACAAAGCCACCGAACGGAAGTGCGTTCAGCGTGAGGAGGGTGCGAGACCCCCGATGCAGTACCGCGATTCGGGGCGGAAAGCCGATCCCAAACTCCTCCACGGCGATTCCTCGGCGACGAGCCGCAACGAGATGGCCGAGTTCGTGAACCACGATCAGCGGAACGACTAGAAGGAGAAGGACCAGAAAGGGTCCTAGCACTCCACCAACCAGGGCAAGCAGTTCAGCCATGGGTTCAGACTACGCCCGCTGCGCTTCGATTGCTCGGCACGGCCAGGACCTGCTCATACCGGGCGCCAGGCCATCGAGTAGGCGCGCACCTCATCTCGCAGGTTGATGAGTGCCTCCACGCTCTCAGGGGCGGCGCGTCCACCGAAGTGATCACACGCATCGTGAAGGAGCGCAGGGATGCCCCCAAAGGTGATTTCCCCCGCAGTGAATCTGCTGGTGGCAATGTCGTCAGCGACAATGAGCGTGGCTGGCGCCGCCCCGCCGGCCAACCCAGCCGCAAGGGCTATCGCGAGACCAGGGAATCGTTGCGGGTCCGGCGCGTCGAAGGTGAGCTCGCGCAGGTCAGCAAGGTTGACGGCTCGAACCGGTTGTTCGCTGCGCTGTGGGTAGTTCATTGCATAGCTGATTGGAACTCGCATCTCAGGGGCACCGATCTGAGCCTTCATTGAACCGTCGGTGAAACTGATCGCTCCGTGGATGAGGCTCTGAGGATGTACCACGATTGAAATCTGTTCCATGGGCGCATCAAAGAGGCGGTGTGCCTCAATCACTTCCAGCCCCTTGTTCACAAGCGAGGCCGAATCAATGGTGATCTTTCCGCCCATCTTCCAGGTCGGATGCTTCAGAGCATCCTCAAATCGCGCGTTGGCGATCCGCGCGGCATCCCACATTCGAAAGGGTCCACCACTCGCGGTCAGCCAGAATCGCTCCACACGATCGATGGATTC
>JBJTVF010000056.1:0-15561 GCA_046081085.1 Candidatus Limnocylindrus sp. | reverse complement strand
CAAGCCGTTCCTGATGCCGGTCGAAGACGTCTTCGGCATCAAGGGGCGCGGCACCGTTGCCACCGGCCGCATCGAGCGCGGCATCGTCAAGGTCGGCGACGAAGTCGAGCTCGTCGGCATCACCGCGACCCGCAAGATCGTTGTCACCGGCGTCGAGATGTTCAAGAAGCTCTTGGACGAAGGACGCGCCGGCGACAACACGGGCCTCCTCTTGCGCGGCATCGAGCGCGAGGAGATCCAGCGCGGGCAGGTGCTGGCGAAGACCGGCTCCGTCACCCCGCACAAGAAGTTCAACGCCGAGGTCTACGTCCTCACCAAGGACGAAGGCGGACGGCACACGCCGTTCTACAACGGCTACCGTCCGCAGTTCTACCTGCGCCCGACCGACGTCAACGGGTCGATCGGCCTCCCTGCGGGTGCCGAGATGATCATGCCGGGCGACAACGTCGAGATGACCGTCGAGCTGATCACCCCGATCGCGATCGAGGTTGGGCAGCGCTTCGCGATCCGCGAGGGCGGCCGCACCGTTGGTGCCGGCTCCATCACGAAGATCACCGAGTAACCGATGGCCAAGGCAGAGAACCGACCAACGCTGCAACTTGCGTGCACGGAGTGCAAGGAGCGGACGTATACGACGCGAAAGAACAAGCGCAACGATCCGAACCGTCTTGAGCTCAACAAGTACTGCCCGCGATGTCGTGTGCAGCGCTTGCATCGCGAGACGAAGTAGGCGGGGAGTTCAGCAGTTAGGGGCGTAGCTCAATTGGTAGAGTACCGGTCTCCAAAACCGGTTGTTGTCGGTTCGAGTCCGGCCGCCCCTGCCAACCTCTCGGCGAGTGCCGCGGAGGGCGTCATGAGAGAAGTAAGGAGCAGAGAAGCGTGAAGTCAATCCGGAAGTTCCTGGCCGAAGCGTTCTCGGAACTGCGCAAGGTCGCGTGGCCGAACGCACAACAGGTGCGCGTGTTGACGGTGCTCGTCTTCGGCACCTCCATTGTCGTGGGCTTCTACATCGCCTTCTGGGATCTCCTCTTCACTGAGCTCTTGAAGCTCATCAACCCCGCCTGAACAGCCTACGAGCGAGGAGTAGAACGTGAGCGAAACCGCTGACATCACCACAGAGAAGAGCGCACCAACGGTCAAGCGACACTGGTACGCCATTCACACCTACTCAGGGTTTGAGAACAAGGTGAAGGCGAACCTCGAACACCGCATTGAGTCTATGGACATGAAGGACCGCATCTTCCAGGTCGTTGTACCGATGGAAGACGAGATCCAGATCCGCGGCGGTGTGCGCACGACCGTCCAGAAGAAGATCTATCCCGGCTACGTGCTCGTGGACATGTACATGGAGCCGGAGAGCTGGTACGTGGTGCGAAACACGCCAGGCGTCACGAGCTTCGTCGGCGGTTCCGCCATCCCAGGGATGAAGGCCGACCCCGTCCCACTGACAGAGACAGAGGTGAAGCAGATCCTGCGACAGCTCGGTGTTGGCCAGGCACCAACCGTCAAGGTTGCGTTCGTCAAGGGCCAGTCTGTCCGTGTCACTGACGGACCATTCTCAGACTTCGTGGGCACGGTTGAAGAGGTCGATGCCGAGCGAAGCAAGGTGAAGGTATTGGTTTCAATCTTCGGCCGAGAGACGCCGGTCGAGCTCGACCTGCTTCAGGTCGCAAAGCTGTAACGAGAGAGCAGGAGGAGCGAGAACATGGCACAGAAGATTCGCGCAACCGTCACGTTGCAGCTGCCAGCAGGCGGCGCAACCCCCGCGCCGCCAGTCGGTACGGCACTTGGGCCCCACGGGATCAACATCGTGGAGTTCACCAAGTCGTATAACGAGAAGACGGCGGATCGCAAGGGTGAAGTCATCCCAGCGGTGATCACGATCTTTGAAGATCGATCGTTCACCTTCATCCTCAAGACGCCGCCTGCCGCGGACATGATCCGCAAGGCGGCTGGCATTGAGAAGGGTGCTGGAGATCACAAGGCTGGCAGTGTTGGGAAGATCACCAAGGCGCAAGTCTTGGACATTGCCCAGAAGAAGATGGTGGACTTGAATGCCACAAGCATTGAGGCCGCCTGTTCAATGATCGAGGGGTCCGCCCGTTCAATGGGAGTAGAGGTCGTCGCCTGACGATCGCCGCAACCCCGCGGTAAAGGGGGAGGCCGAAGGCGGCCGACAAGGAGGAAGCAAGATGGCAAAGCACGGAAAGCGTTATCTCGAAGCGGCAAAGTTGGTTGACCCAGAGAAGCAGTACGCCCCACTTGAGGCGGCGGCGCTTGTGAAGAAGACGGCAACCACCAAATTCGATCAAACCATTGAGGTTCACATTCGACTCGGTGTCGATCCGCGACAGTCCGAGGAGGCGGTTCGCGGCACGGTTGGCCTGCCGCACGGTACTGGTAAGCGCGTGCGCATCGCCGTCTTTGCCCAGGGTGAGAAAGCGCTTGAAGCCACGAAGGCGGGCGCGGATGAGGTTGGCGCAGCCGATCTCATTGCGAAAGTTGACGGTGGATGGCTCGACTTTGACGTTGCGATCGCAACGCCCGACATGATGGGCCAGGTGGGCAAGCTGGGTAAGGTGCTCGGCCGAAAGGGCCTGATGCCCAACCCGAAGGCAGGGACCATCACGACGGATCTCGAGCGCACGATCGGTGAACTCAAGTCCGGACGGGTGGAGTTCAAGCTCGACAAGTCGGCAATCATCCATCTCGGCTTCGCCAAGGCGAGCTTCAGTGAAGAGCAGATCGTGGGCAACCTCGGCGCGCTCCTCGAAGCGATCAACCGGGCCAAGCCAACCGGTCTCAAAGGGACCTACATCAAGGGCGTGAGCATCTCTGCAAGCATGGGGCCAGGCGTCGCCGTTGACGTTCCCGCCCTCTTGGCTGCGGCGAGCTAGCGACCAGCGGGAGACCTCGCTTCGGGGTAGACTCCCAGTCCGCGCCGATCCGGTTGATCGGCACGAAACAGAGCGCCCTGGTGGAGACACCTGGGAGATGAAATACGACGATTCGCCGAAGAGAGCGTGTGATCCTGGCCTTACGGCCAGGAACCTAAGTCGCTTCGCAGTCCGTTGAGTGATCAACGGATGGCGGGGTGGGCACGCAGAGGCAGGGTTCCTAGCGCGTGGAGCGCGGCCCCCTGTGACGCGGACCGTTGCAGGGGTGTCAGCAGCACCCGCCGAGGCGCACCGGCATGTGCGCCAAAGCTAGGAGGAACCGTGCCAACGCAGAAAAAGCGCGACACGATCGACTCACTCCGAACGGAGTTGTCGGGCAGCCGTGGGCTGATCCTCTCGTCCTACCGTGGGTTGACGGTCTCGGAGTTCGCCGCGATCCGTACCACTCTTCGGGCGCAGGGGATCACGTATCGAGTGGTAAAGAATCGCTTGATGCGCGTCGCTGCGAACGAGCTCGGCAACGCGACGCTGCCAGACCTTCTCAAAGGTCCAACGGCGATCGCGTTCGGCTCTGGTGACGAGGCAGTGCTCGCCAAGACCGTCTTGGGCGCATTGAAGGAGTATCCGGCGGTAGAAGTTCGGGGAGGTGTGCTCGGTGAGGCGATCCTCAACCTTTCACAGCTCACTGCACTCTCAAAGCTCCCGACCCGCGAAGTGCTCCTCGCCAAGGTGGCGGGCGCATTCCAAGCACCAGTCCAGAAGGTAGCGTTCTTGTTCGCAGCACCACTCCAGAAGGCGGGCTACGCACTTGGCGCATTCAAGAGCAAGCGCGAGGCCGAGGCGGCCTGACTCTGCCCATTGGGCATGTAAGAAACCATTGATCGGCCGCATGGCTGAAGAAGGAGAGAGAAATGTCGAAGCTCACAACTGACCAGTTGCTCGAGGCCGTCAGCGAGATGACCGTCCTTGAGCTTTCCGAGTTCGTCAAGGCGTTCGAAGAGAAGTTCGGCGTCAGCGCCGCAGCTCCCGTTGCGGTGGCGGCAGCCCCTGCAGCCGGTGGTGCCGCTGGCGGTGATGCCGGTGCGGCTGGTGGCGACACTGTGAACGCCATCCTTGCGGACGTTGGCGCCAACAAGATCCAGGTGATCAAGGTGGTCCGCGAGCTGACCGGTCTCGGCCTCAAGGAGGCGAAGGACCTTGTTGACGCGGCTCCCAAGCCGATCAAGGAAGGGATCGCCAAGCCCGAAGGGGAGAAGATCGTCGCGGCCCTCGCCGAAGCGGGCGCAAAGGTCGAGCTCAAGTAGTTTCGATTCTGTAACAATCGCTGCTGGAGCCCCTCTCAGCCTCGCCATTGGGCGGGTCGGGTGGGGCTTCCGCTTGCCAAGGACTAGGAAACTAGGCTACCCTCACCCTTCGCTTGATCGCGACCACATTGCCGAAGGAGCTGCCGCATGCCTTCTCGCACCAACCGCGCTGGCTCGGCGGGTAACCGAAAGCTCTACTCACGTATTCCAGAGATCCTCGAGATCCCGAACCTCATTGATCTGCAAACCACTTCATTTGCCGCATTTGTCGGCCCTGAGTGGATCCCTGGTGCCACACCGCTTCCCAAGGGGACGAAGACTTTCCTTGCGGAACTGCTCGAGGAGATCAGCCCGATCCGTGACTTCACAGGGAAGCGCATGGAACTCGCGTTCCTCGATTACGAGTTCAAGGACCCGAAGGTCAGCGAAGAGGATGCGCGCACGAAGGATGCAACGTACGCCCGGCCGCTGATGGTCACTGCCGAACTGAAGATCCTCGAGACGGGCGAGATTCGCAGTCAGCAGATCTACATGGGCGACTTTCCATGGATGACGAGCCAGGGCACGTTCATCATCAACGGAGCGGAGCGCGTCGTGGTTTCGCAGCTCGTTCGCTCACCGGGAGTGTTCTACACCGATACAGTTGATGCAGTCTCTGGCCGTGCGCTCTGGTCGGCGAAGGTGATTCCAAATCGCGGGGCATGGTTGGAGTTTGAGACGAGTGGCAAGGATCAACTCTACGTAAAGGTAGATCGCAAGCGAAAGCTCCCCGCAACGTCGCTCTTGCGAGCGATCGGTTACGAGACGAACGACGAGATTGCGGGCCTCTTCTCGCGCATGCCGAGCAACCCAGAGCATCCATACATTGCCAACACGCTCGAAAAGGACACCACGGCCACGCGCAGCGAAGCGCTCGTCGAGGTTTACAAGCGACTGCGACCAGGAGATCCGCCGACGGGCGACAATGCCCGCTCGCTCGTCGAGAACCTCTTCTTCAACGCGCGGCGATACGACCTTGGACGCGTCGGTCGATACAAGTTCACGCAGCGGCTCAAGGAGACTGCCGGCCTGATGAACCTTGAGCTGCCAGGCGATGCAACGCGCACACTGACGCGCGAAGACCTCGCCGCGATCGTTGGTCACCTGATCATTGCAAACGAGGGTGGCGCCCATCGAGACGTTACCGACCATCTCGGCAATCGTCGCGTACGCGCCAACGGGGAGCTGATCCAGAACGCCTTCCGTGTCGGCCTCCTGCGCATGGAGCGTGTCATCAAGGAGCGCATGACCATCCAAGAGGACGACAAGGCGACGCCGAGCGCGCTCGTCAACGTCCGCCCCGTGGTCGCCGCCATGAAGGAGTTCTTCGGCGGTTCTCAGTTGAGCCAGTTCATGGATCAGACGAACCCGCTCGCCGAGCTCACCAGCAAGCGTCGCCTCTCGGCACTCGGCCCGGGCGGCCTCTCACGCGAGCGCGCTGGCTTTGACGTTCGCGACGTCCACCACAGTCACTACGGCCGAATCTGCCCGATCGAAACGCCAGAAGGTCCGAACATTGGACTGATCGGATCGCTCGCAACCTTTGGCCGCGTCAACGATCTCGGCTTCATCGAGACACCCTACCGCCGGGTGAAGGAGGGTCGTGTCACAAGCGACGTCGTCTATCTCCCAGCAGACGAGGAGGAGCGGTTTGCGATCGCCCAGGCGAACGCCGAGCTTGATGAAAACTCCCGCCTCGTGGGTGAGCGCATCTACTGCCGAAAGGGCGAGGGGTTCGAGTTGGTCGAGCCATCCAAGGTCGAGTTCATGGACGTATCGCCGAAGCAGGTCGTCTCCGTGGCGACCGCGCTCATCCCATTCCTTGAACATGACGACGCCAACCGTGCACTGATGGGTTCCAACATGATGCGGCAGGCGGTGCCTCTGATCTCGCCGAACGCCCCTGTGGTGGGGACTGGCGTTGAGGGTCGCGCGGCGCGCGACTCGGGCCAGGTGGTGATCGCCCGTCGCGCTGGCGTGGTCACCTCCGTTGCTGCCGATCTGATCGTCGTCGAGCCTGATAAGGCGTTGAGCAAGAAGGATCTGGATCGCTATGTCCTGCTCAAGTTTGTCCGTTCAAACCAGGGGACCTGTCTCAACCACCGCCCATCCGTCGAGGTTGGCGATCGAGTGACCCAAGGCCAGGTGATTGCAGACTCCATGTCCACCGATCAAGGCGAGCTCGCGCTCGGCCAGAACGTGGTCGTGGCCTACATGTCATGGGAGGGCTACAACTACGAAGATGCCATCATCATCAGCGAGCGACTCGTTCGCGAAGATGTCTTCACCTCAGTTCATATTGAGAAGCATGAGACGGAGGCGCGCGAGACGAAACTCGGTCCTGAAGAGATCACCCGCGACATCGCCAACGTTCCCGAGGAGCTTCTTGCCAGCCTCGACGAGAAGGGTGTGATCCACGTGGGCGCGGCAGTTCGCCCGGGCGACATCCTCGTAGGAAAGATCACCCCGAAGGGCGAGACCGAAGTGACGGCGGAAGAGCGACTCCTCCGTGCGATCTTCGGTGAGAAGGCTCGTGAAGTGAAGGACTCATCGCTGCGACTCCCACACGGCGAGCGCGGCACCGTGGTAGAGGTGCGTGAGTTCCTCCGTGAAGATGCGGATCTCTCAGCCGGTGTGAACCAGCTCGTCCGCGTCTCCGTAGCGCAGAAGCGCAAGATCTCTGTTGGGGACAAGATGGCGGGCCGTCACGGCAACAAGGGTGTGGTTTCACGGATCCTCCCTGTTGAGGACATGCCATTCCTTCCAGACGGCACCCCAGTGGACATCATCCTCAATCCGCTTGGCGTTCCAAGTCGCATGAACATTGGCCAGCTGCTTGAGACACACCTGGGCTGGGCGCTGGCGAAGCAGAGCCTCAAGGGGGCAACCCCGGTCTTTGATGGCGCGACTGAGGAGAAGATCATTGCCGAGCTCGAGGCCGCGGGTCTTCCGGCAGATGGAAAGATCGTGTTGCGGGATGGGAAGAGCGGCAAAGAGTTCGACCGTCCAGTCACAGTTGGCGTGACCTACATGTTGAAGTTGCACCACTTGGTAGAAGACAAGATCCACGCGCGTTCAACTGGGCCATACAGCCTCATCACCCAGCAGCCGCTCGGTGGAAAGGCGCAATTCGGCGGCCAGCGATTCGGCGAGATGGAGGTCTGGGCGTTGCAAGCGTATGGCGCGGCAAACATCCTTCAGGAGATCCTCACCGTCAAGTCGGACGACGTGGTTGGACGCGTGCAGACGTACGAGGCGATCGTCAAGGGTGAGCGCATCCAGGCGCCAGGCGTGCCGGAGTCGTTCAAGGTGCTCGTCAAAGAGCTCCAGAGCCTCGGCATCAACGTGGAGATCCTGAATGCCGAAGATGAGCAGATCGAGCTGCTCGAAGATCCGGGCGGATACGCAACGCCAAACCTCGGCATCAATCTGTCGGGCTTCGAGTCCGGCGCAGATTTCTAAGTAGCGGGACACAGGAGAGGAGCGAGCGATGTTGGAAGTCAACAACTTTGACGCAATCCGTGTTGCGCTGGCGAGCCCTGAGCAGATCCGTGGCTGGTCGAAGGGCGAGGTCACCAAGCCTGAGACGATCAACTACCGCACGCTGAAGCCAGAGAAGGACGGGCTCTTCGACGAGCGCATCTTTGGACCGACGCGCGACTGGGAGTGCTACTGCGGCAAGTACAAGCGAATCCGTTACAAGGGGATCATCTGCGACAAGTGTGGCGTCGAGGTCACGCGATCTAAGGTGCGCCGTGAGCGCATGGGCCACATCCAGCTGGCGAGTCCGGTCTCGCACATCTGGTACTTCAAGGGGACACCGAGCCGCCTCGCAACGCTGCTCGAGATCTCACCGCGCAACTTGGAGAAGGTCCTCTACTTCGCGCAGTACATCGTCACCAGTGTTGACGAAGCGGCACGGAAGGAAGCCCTCAAGGGTCTCGATGACGAACTCGCAGGTCGTGGCGGCGGGGCAACCGCAGAGGAAGAGAGCGAGATCAATGCGCGCCTGAAGCGGCAGTTGACGGAGCTGGATCGCGAGATTCGCGCACGACTCGAGCAGGTGGAGTCCGACCGCGCCGAGAAGGCCCAAGGGATGGGTGAAGCGGCGCAGGTGACGGAGAAGGCGATCAACGATCTTGGTGAATCGGCGGCAGACGGCGCGATCATCTTCGAGCCAACTGGCGAAGTCATCGTTGCCGACCGTGCCCTTGGCGGCAAAGACGGGAAGGCGCGGCTGCGAGCCGTCCTCACCCAGGCCTCACTCGACGCAGAAGAGGCCTTCACGAACCAGAAGGAGCAGATCAACAAAGAGGGCGAGCAGAAGCGTGCCGACCTGAAGGCGCTTGCCGAGGGCGAGATTGCTGGGCTCCGTGCGAACGCGAAGACTTCGGCGCAGAGCCGCAAGGAAGAGATCGCCAAGGAGAAGAAGGCGTTGCTCAGCCTGAAGCCATATCAGCTCCTCCCTGAAATTGGACGTGACGACGAACTTGACAGCTTCCGCACGCTCGATGCGAAGTTCGGGAGCGAGCGACCACGTGGCGCACGCATCTTCCGCGCCGGCATGGGCGCGGAAGCGGTGCGCGAGCTGATTGAGCAGATCGATTTGGACAAGGAGTCAAAGGCGCTCGCCGTTGAGGTGCGCAACACCGCTGGCATGCGCCGCAAGAAGGCGATCAAGCGCCTCCGGCTGATTGAGGCGTTCCGCCGATCTGGCGCGCGTCCTGAGTGGATGATCCTCTCCGTCCTGCCAGTGATCCCACCAGATCTGCGACCGATGGTGCAACTCGACGGCGGTCGCTTCGCCACCTCAGACCTCAATGACCTGTATCGCCGTGTCATCAATCGCAACAACCGCCTCAAGCGTCTCATCGAACTCGGCGCACCGGAGATCATCGTGCGCAACGAGAAGCGCATGCTCCAAGAGGCGGTCGACGCCCTGGTCGACAACGGCCGACGTGGTCGTGCCATCTCCGGCACGGGCAACCATCGCCTGAAGTCACTGAGCGACATGCTCAAGGGGAAGCAGGGTCGCTTCCGACAGAACCTGCTCGGCAAGCGCGTCGACTACTCGGGGCGCTCCGTGATCGTGGTCGGTCCAGAGCTCAAGCTCCACGAGTGCGGTATCCCGAAGAAGATGGCGCTCGAACTCTTCAAGCCGTTCGTGATGCGACAACTCGTCGAGTTGGGCCACGCGCACAACATCAAGAGCGCGAAGCGCCTCACCGAGCGCGCAACTGACGCCGTCTGGGATGTGCTCGCCGACGTGATCCAGGATCACCCGGTTCTGCTCAACCGAGCACCTACGCTGCACCGACTGGGAATCCAGGCGTTCATGCCAGTGCTCGTGGAGGGCTCTGCCATTCGAATTCATCCGCTCGTCTGCACCGCGTTCAACGCGGACTTTGACGGCGACCAGATGGCAGTCCACGTGCCTCTCTCGGAGGCGGCGCAGCAAGAGGCACGCGAGCTGATGCTCTCCGCCAACAACCTGCTCTCGCCGGCTGACGGCACTCCGATCGTGACGCCGACCCAAGACATGGTGCTCGGCTGCTTCTACCTGACGCAGGAGCGCGCGCTCGAGTCAGGCGAAAAGCGCCGCCGCTTCTCGGATGAGACCGAGGCCCTGCTCGCCTACGAGCTTGGGCAGGTGACGCTGCACGCCCCGATCGATGTGACCGCACGCGTCTGGGATGAGGCGGCGGACGCCATTGTTGAACAGCGCGTCGAAACCACGATCGGTCGCGTCAAGTTCAATCAGGTCCTTCCAGACCGACTCCGCTTCGTGAACCGAGAGATGGCGCGCGCCGATCTGCGGAAGCTCATCAGCCGCTCGTTTGAACTTCTGGGCAAGGGCGAGACCGCACTTCTTGTCGACGGCATCAAGCGCGTCGGCTTTGAGGCGGCTACGCGCGGTGGGATGACGATCTCGGTCTTCGACATTGCGATGGCGAAGGGGAAGAAGGCGATCATCGCTGAGGCGGACAAAGATGTTGCAAAGGTTGATAGCCAGTACACCCAAGGCCTGATCACCGAAGATGAGCGGTACAAGAACGTGATCCGTCTCTGGCAGAAGGCGACTGGCGAGATCGGCACCGCCATGATGGATGAGTTGAACGCGAAGGTGGGCGGCGTTGATCCGAAGTTCCACCCTCTGCTCATGATGACCAACTCTGGTGCTCGTGGGAACAAGGGAAACATTGGCCAGCTTGGCGCGATGCGTGGGCTCATGGCCGATCCGTCTGGCCGCATTATCGATGTGCCGGTGAAGTCAAACTTCCGCGAAGGGATGACCGTACTCGAATACTTCATCTCAACGCACGGAGCGCGAAAGGGCTTGGCTGACACCGCGCTTCGAACCGCAGACTCTGGCTACCTGACGCGACGCCTCGTTGACGTTGCACAAGACGTTATCGTCCGAATTGTGGATTGCGGCACCCTTGAATCCACCGAGATCACGCTTGCAGACACTGCCGAAGTGATCGGCAGCGAGTGGCCGATCAGTGATGATCACCACGACATGCCAGAGCTGCGCGCAGCGTTTGCACGCCGCATGGTTGGCCGACTGCTCGCCGCGGACTTGAAGGCTGGCGGTGAGAAGATTGAGCGCGGTACTGAGTTGACGGCTGCACTTGCTGCGACGATTGCGGCAAGTGGAACATCGTCAGTCGAAGTTCGATCGCCGTTGAGCTGTGTCGCGTCCGCTGGTGTCTGCCAGGCCTGTTATGGCCGCAATCTTGCAACAGGTGCGCTCATTGCGCTTGGTGAATCGGTGGGCATCATGGCAGCGCAGTCGATTGGTGAGCCCGGTACGCAGCTCACCATGCGAACGTTCCATACGGGTGGCGTCGCCGGTGTGGACATCACTGCAGGTCTGCCGCGCGTCGAGGAGCTCTTCGAGGCACGCAAGCCGAAGGGGAAGGCTGAGATCAGCCGCATTGACGGGGTAGTTGATGTTATCCGCAGTGAGGCTGGAACTGTCGTTGAAGTGACGCACCGTGAGGTGTACGAAGTCGAGCTAGATCTTCCGATCGATGCGTCGATCACTGCACGTGAAGGCGAACTGCTCGAGGCGGGCCAGCTGATCGGGACCTCTGCAACGCAGGGCGACCTCACCGCGAGCGTGAAGGGGATGCTCGTGAAGTCGAAAGATGGCCTTGTGATCCGCGCGGAGGATGTGGTCCCATCTTCCAAGTATCCAATCCCGCACAACGCCAAGCTGCTCGTCAAGAGCGGTGACAAGGTCCGTGCCGGTGACCCGCTGACCGACGGCCCGCTCGACCCACAGGAGTTGCTCGAGGTCCGCGGCCGAGCCGAGGTCCAGAACTACCTGGTCAAGGAGGTCCAGAAGGTTTATCGAAGCCAGGGTGTAACAATTTCAGACAAGCACATCGAGATCATCGTCCGCCAGCTGCTCCGCAAGGTGCGGGTGGACAACCCAGGCGACACTCGACTGCTTCCAACGGAGCTCGCCGACCGACTCGAGTTCGAGCGTGAGAACGCTCGCGTCTTGGCCGAGGGGGGCGAGCCGGCAACCGCGCAGCCACAGTTACTCGGTGTAACAAAGGCCTCCCTCAACACCGAAAGCTTCCTCGCCGCGGCCTCCTTCCAGGAGACGACTCGCGTGCTCACTGAGGCCGCGATCACGGGAGCACGAGACCGCCTCGTCGGCCTCAAGGAGAACGTCATCATTGGCAAGTTGATCCCAGCAGGGACAGGCGCACCTGACGCGGTGGCCAAGCGCAAGGCGGAGGAGAAGCTCCGAGCCGCCGCCGCCCTCGCGGGCGGGGAACTCCCAGCCGATTTCGGTCAGGACGACTTCAACGTCTTCCTCCAGACCGGGGATCCGGCCGGTCCGCAGGATGATGTCTCCCAGTTGGTTGCCCTCCTCACGGAGGAGAAGCCAGCCCCAGAAGGGGAGGAGTTCAACCCGCTCGCTGCCGACGCGGCCGCCGCCAAAGAGGCGAACGGGGGGTCCAAGGAGTAACGAGCCGATCGGCCGCTGAGCACGGTGCTTTGACACCCTGAGCACGAGGCTGCTACGCTCCACCGTCCGTGCCACTGTGGCGCTGCCACCAGGGGCGATCAGCAGGAAGCCAGAAGGGTAAAGGAGCGCGCGCGAACTGTGCCTACGATCAATCAGCTCGTTCGAAAGGGACGCAAGGCCAAGATCAGCAAGGTCAAGGCGTCAGCGTTCCGAAAGAACTGGAACGGGATCAAGCAGCGACAAGAGGTCGCTGAGGGTGCCCCGATGAAGCGTGGCGTCTGCCTGATCGTGCGCACCATGACGCCAAAGAAGCCGAACTCGGCGCTGCGGAAGATCGCGCGCGTGAAGCTCACCAACCAGATGGAAGTCACTGCCTACATCCCTGGCATCGGCCACAACCTTCAGGAGCACAGCGTGGTGCTCGTCCGCGGCGGGCGCGTGAAAGATCTCCCGTCGGTGAAGTATCACATCGTACGCGGCGCGCTCGACGCGTCAGGCGTGAAGGATCGCATGCAGAGTCGCTCGAAGTACGGCGCCAAGTCCGCTGTCGACGCGAAGAAGAAGTAAGCGATGCCACGTCGTACAACGATCCCACGCAAGTTGAAGTACGAGGTAGTACCGCCGAACAAGACGATCGACCGATTCGTCGTCAAGGTGATGCTCAGCGGTAAGCGCGGTCTCGCCGAGCGAATCCTCCGCGAGACGCTCGCGCGAGTTGAGGCGCAGGCGAACAAGCCGGGCCTCGAAGTCCTTGATCTTGCACTTCGAAATGCAACGCCGCTGATCGAGGTGAAGCCCCGCCGTGTTGGCGGTGCTACTTACCAGGTCCCCGTTGAGATTCGCGGCGAACGCCGACTCAGCCTCGGGGTTCGATGGCTCGTCCAAGCGGCGCGCAAGCGCTCGGGGAAGAGCATGGTCGACAAGCTCGCCGCTGAATTCATGGACGCGTCAAACAATCTTGGCGCCGCCGTGAAGCGTCGAGAAGAGACGCACAAGATGGCGGAGGCGAATAAGGCCTTCAGTCACTTCAGGTTCTAGGAGGCGATCAGCATGGCCCGCACAACGCCTCTGGAGCGAACGCGAAACATCGGGATCATCGCGCACATTGACGCCGGGAAGACCACGGTTACCGAGCGCATCCTTTTCTATACCAAGAAGATTCACAAGATCGGCGAAGTGCACGAAGGCGCGGCGACCATGGACTGGATGGAGCAGGAGCAGGAGCGCGGCATCACCATCACCGCCGCGGCAACCACCTGTGCCTGGAAGGATCACACGATCAACATCATCGATACGCCCGGGCACGTGGACTTCACCGTCGAAGTGGAGCGCTCCCTGCGCGT
Organism: Candidatus Limnocylindrus sp.; assembly: GCA_046081085.1. Classification (GTDB taxonomy): domain Bacteria; phylum Chloroflexota; class Limnocylindria; order Limnocylindrales; family Limnocylindraceae; genus Limnocylindrus. Next base: position 1,991 of record JBJTVF010000056.1, on the reverse strand, counting down.
CCTTGACGGCGCCGTGGTGATCTTCGACGGTGTGGCGGGCGTGGAGCCGCAGTCGGAAACCGTCTGGCGCCAGGCTGACCGCCACGCCGTTCCTCGCTTCTGCTTCGTCAACAAGTTGGACCGCACCGGTGCCGACTTCTGGCGCTGCTTCGACATGATCAAGGACCGACTCGGTGCAAACGCCGTTCCACTCCAGCTGCCGATCGGCATGGAAGACACGTTTGAAGGCGTGATCGATCTGATCGCCATGGAGGAGATCGTCTACCTCGACGACAAGGGGGAGAAGAGTGAGCGCCGTCCGATCCGCGCAGAGTTGAAGGCCGAGGCTGACAAGTGGCACGCCTTCCTGCTCGATCAGGCGGCCGGACAGACCGATGCGCTCACGGAAATCTACCTCGAGACTGGGACACTTTCACAAGAGCAGATCCGCGAAGGCGTTCGCGCCGGCACACTTACCTACAAGTTCGTTCCCGTGCTTACGGGCTCTGCCCTCAAGAACAAGGGCGTGCAGCCAATGCTCGACGCGGTCGTGGAGTACCTCCCGAGTCCAATCAATGTCCCCGCGGTCAAGGGGACGAACCCACGCGACGTCAGCGACGAGATGTCGCGACCTGTCGATGACAATGCGCCGTTTGCGGCCCTGGCGTTCAAGATCGCGGCCGACCCATTCGTGGGGAAGCTCGGATTCTTCCGCGTCTACTCTGGTGTCTTGAAGGCGGGTTCATACGTCCTCAATCCTGCAAAGGGGAAGAAGGAGCGCATCGGCCGTCTGATCCGACTTCACGCAAATCATCGTGAGGAGATCGACGAGGTTCGCACTGGCGATATCGCCGCGGCAATCGGCCTGAAAGATACCTTCACGGGTGACACGCTCTGTGATCCTGAGAACCCGATCGTCCTGGAGTCAATGACCTTCCCAGATCCAGTGATTGAGCTCAGCGTTGAACCGAAGACCAAGGCCGACCAAGAGAAGATGGGCATTGCGCTGCAGCGCCTTGCTGAAGAGGATCCAACGTTCCGCGTGCACACCGACCAGGAGTCGGGCCAGACACGCATCGCTGGTATGGGCGAGCTCCACTTGGACATCATCGTCGACCGCATGGTGCGTGAATTCAATGTCGCTGCGAACATCGGTCGTCCATCGGTGTCTTACCGCGAGACCATTCGCAAGCGCGCGAACGGGGAGGGCCGCTTTGTCCGCCAGTCCGGCGGCAAGGGCCAGTATGGCCACGCCGTCATCGTCGCCGAACCGGGTGAGAAGGGGAGTGGGTACGTCTTCGTCGACAAGATCGTTGGCGGCTCCGTTCCACGCGAGTTCATCAAGCCGATCGCCGAGGGTGCCCGCGAGGCGCTCCAGACCGGCATCTACGCGGGTTTCCCAGGCGTTGACGTCACCGTGACGCTTGTGGACGGGTCGTACCACGACGTGGACTCGTCAGAAATGGCGTTCAAGATCGCGGGTTCGATGGCCCTGAAGGATGCCTTCGCCAAGGCGGATCCAGCCGTGCTGGAGCCGATCATGGGTGTTGAGGTGACGATGCCCGAGCAGTTCATGGGCGACGTCATGGGCGACCTCAATAGCCGTCGTGGTCAGGTGCTTGGAATGGAGAATCGCGGCACCACCCAGGTTGTCAAAGCCAACGTCCCGCTCGCCACGATGTTCGGGTACGCTACGGACCTTCGATCGATGACGCAGGGACGAGCAGCATTCTCCATGGAGCTCTCCCACTACGCCGAGGTTCCTTCGCACATTGCGCAGGAGCTCGTGGCGAAGAACAAGTCCGCGGCGCAGGCATAGCGGCGTCGCCCTGTCGGTTGGTTGTAGAAAAAAGTAGAGATTAAGGAAGGAGTTCGAGATGGCAAAGGGGAAGTTTGAGCGGTCGAAGCCGCACGTCAATATCGGAACGATCGGGCACATCGACCACGGCAAGACGAGCCTGACCGCCGCGATCTCCAAGTACCTTGCCCTCAAGGGGAAGGCGGAGTATCGC
>JBJTVF010000055.1:0-4275 GCA_046081085.1 Candidatus Limnocylindrus sp. | reverse complement strand
CAGGCGTTCTGCTTGATCGCCACGGCCCCCGCGCCGAGCAGGGCGTCGGAGTACGGCTGGGTTAGGTACTCAGACCAGAACTCTGCCACGTGGGTGCGATACACATAGGTCTTGAATGGAACCACCTCCACCAAACCAGTGAACGTTCGAAGGACGCGGATCGTCTTTGGCGGGATGATCAGCGAGTCCCAGTTCGTACAGGGGGCAGGGGCCTCGTTCGCACGAGTCGGTGCTGGCGACACTGAGCTCGGTAGCAGAATCGCTGCACCGAGCAGCAGCGCGACGAGTGCGCGATGCAAGCGTCGCCCACCGTGGTTGCGAGCCTGGCGAATCTGCATGCAACCATCGTAGCGGTCGCGACCGAATGTGGCTCTTGAGTCAGTTCGTCGCTTCAGGTCCCCCTTCGGCGTCAAGGATCCTTAACGCAAGTGCAAGGGCAAGGCGCAGATCTGGTTCGCGCAGATCCCAGCCGGTGATCTCTTCGATGCGCTTCACGCGGTACGCGGTGGTGTTTCGATGCACACCAAGCGAGCTGCTCGCCTCTGCGGCACCGGGTGCATCAAGGACGGCGCGCAAGGTGGCGATGCGCTGCTTTCGCGCCGCGGATGTGCCGCTGAGAAGTGGTTCCAGCAGCGCCAGTGCTTGACGACGACCGTCTGGAATGGCGGCGACGGCACCGAGGAGGCGATGCGCGGGGAGGAGATCGGCGCGCACCACATGGGCGCCGCCACTGCCGCTGCGCCCACCAACGCGGCGCTCGAGCGCCTCGAGCGCCGCTCGTGCCTCCGCCTCCGCCGCTGGGCGCGCCACAGGATCGGCGAACGGCTTGGAGACGGCAACTGGTCTGTTGAGTCGTTTGGCAACTTTCCTGGCGATCTCTTGAGCCCCAGGGTCAGATGCGTCAGCGACCGCAATGATGCGCACCTCCAACGACTCGTTGCTGCCGCGCAACATGAAACGGCGTGGACCGGCGAGGAGTCGCAGTTCGCGGCGCAGCGCAGGGACGTCTGCCTCGTGCGGGCGTGGTTGGCGGGCCGCGATCGCAACCCACGGCGGACCTTCAGCAGGGAGTGTCCGCGTCTCGCCGCGTCCCGCATTTGCGGGGAGCTCCGCCGCCACGCGAACGATCTCGAGCGCGAGGAGCGGCGCGACGCGTTCGCAGGCAATCCGATCGCGCTCCGCCACCGGCTCATCACCGAGCAAGACGATGGATCCAGGACGCTCATCGCCGTCATCACTGAGCGGCGACTCTTCATCTTCCGCGCGCTCGCCGTCGCCGTGTCGCTCCATGTCTGGTGCGCCAGGAACCGCAGGGAGTGGAATGCGCTGACCATCGGCGCGATGCTTCCCCAGGTAGCGCGAGACCGCTTTTGCCGCCGCCGCACTCCCCGGCTGTCCAGCGGGCGCAACCACGGCGAGCGACGTGCCGCCGCGCGCCTCCAACGCCACTGCGCGTCCAATGAATGCGGCGAGCGCGCCAACAAGAGCGTCAAGTCCCTGGCCATCCAACGCAAGTGCAGCGATCTGTCGCTCCAGCGCAACCGCCTGACGCTCCAACTCGGCGCGTCGATTCACCACCGCGCCAATGAGGCTGCGCTCTAACTGCGCTGGCTCCACATCGCGAACGAGGAGTGTGGGGAGTCGCGTCACAGCCGCCGCGGCAACAAGGTGTCGCAACGCCGCCTCCTCCTCGCTGCTCGGCTCGCCACTCGCGATCGCCAAGATGCCCGTCGCGTTGCTGTTGGCGAGGAACTCCACCATCTCCCGACGCGCCACCTCATCTGGCGCCACCGCGCGCAGCGTCAGCAGCGGGATCAGGGCAAGGTCACCCGCATCCATGCCGTCAAACGCGGGGAGTCGCGTGCGCAAGAGTCGCACCCAGCTGACGGTGCGCGCCATCGCTTCGTCGCGCGCATCAACGAGCGGTTCCGCTGTTGGCAGGAGCGTCTGGACGAGTTCGCGCAGCGATGCCATCAGGCCGTTCCCCTAGAAGCGGTTCCCTTCGGAGTTGTACCGAGAGCGGGTGCGCCGAGCGTCTCGGCGATGCGCGCCAGCAGCGGCGCCGCATGTTCCGCGCGCGCGCCGCGCTCCAATAAGAGTGCCGCGTCCGCCTCTGCACGCCCCGGCTGGATGCGAATCCAGAGTCGCGCGCGCGGTCGTCGCAGCGTGAGGGTGAGGCCCACCATGATCAGCGCCGCGGCGAGCCAGACGATCGCCGCCGCAGGGTCGCGGCGCGCAATGATCCCCGTATATGAACTGACCTCCTGCAACTGCACGGTGAAGTTGACGTTCGGCGCGCTCGCAACCTCGCCCGGCGCGAGGACCGAAGCGAAGAGCGTGCGCACCTCGCTGCTCGCTGGTGCGACCGGTTCGCTCGCCACCACAAGGAGCGCTGCCACACCCGCAGGATCGCGCTGCAACACCAGCTCAAGTCCGGCACTGCTCCCCGGGATTGGCAGCGTCGCGTACGGCGCACCCTCCACCGTCGCCGTGAGTGGCGCTTCTCCAGACCAGAGCAGATCGCCCGTGATCGAGCGAACCTCTAGCTGTACGGAGGGGCCAAAGAAGTTTTGATGAAAGCTCCAGCCGTCATACATGAGCGGATCATTGACTCGAATCACCTTCTCCGCAACCTGTGTGCCATCTCTATAGAGCGCAAGTTCGGTGGTGAAATCCGCAAACGCACCGCTCTCCGTGCGCGGCGCGCTGAAGGCGCGGTTCTCAATCACGAGCCCACCCGCACTGCCGATCTTCCCTACGGGGAGCGCCTCACCGTTGGTGAGCAAGATCCCCTGCGTGTATCCGAGTGCGCCCGAGAGCGCCGCTCCCGCAATCAACAGGACGAGACCCGTATGCATCACGAGCGTGAATCGATACGAGCGTCGAAATCTGTCGCCGTGCACGATCTGGCCACCTGGAGCTTCTGGGTCGGGACTCGTGCTCGCCTCCCAGCCGCGCGCGCGCATCTGTTGCGCAACGCGAGTTGCAGCGTCTTCGCTCGCTTCAGCATTTAGTGTGGAGGCGAGTTGCATCGTGCCACGTCCAGCAAGTGACGGATCGAAGAAACTCCCCGGCTGCTCCACGCGACTGCGCGCCGTGACGGCACGGATCTTCGGCAGGCGGTCGAGCGTGCAAACGGTGATTGAGACGGTGAGGAGAATCAGCATCGCCGTAAACCACGGCGCGGTGAAGATGCGGAAGAACCCGAGCCGCTCGAATATGTCTACGAGTGGTCCCAGGGTGGGCTCGTAGAGTGCGCGCAGTTGACCCATCTCCAGTGCGTAGTCGGAGGCGCTGAGCAGTGCGTAGTCGGGGAGCTGGCGGAGGGCCACGCCGATAGCCGCGGCGATCGTGATCGCGGCGATCTGCACCATGGCGAACTGCACGTTCGCCAGGAGCGCGCGAACCACAAGGAGCGGGCCTCTGATCACCTCCTGATGGTAGCCTTCGCACCGATCGCCCATCCGGCGAAACCAGGCGCAGGGCATTTTGCGCAGGAGGATCAATGGCGAAGGGACAGGAGCGTCCGGCACTGGATGACCTAGACCGCCGACTCATGGAGGTCCTCCAGGTCGATGGCCGCCGTCCGTTTACGGAGATCGCGACCGCATTCGCCGTCCCCGAATCAACGATCCGCGCGCGCTACAAGGCGCTCGTCGATCGTGGCGCACTCAAGGTGATCGCCGTTGCGGATCCACTGAAGGTTGGCTATCCGCTGATGGCGATGATCGGTGTTCGCTGCACCCCCGCCGCACTCCTCTCCACGGCCGCCGCACTTGAGGCGCTCCCCGAGGTGAGCTACTGCGTGGTGGTCGCCGGCGCCCACGACCTACTCGTTGAAGTGGTCTGCGAAGACAACGACGCGCTGCTCGCCTTCCTCACCGAACGACTCCGTTCAATTGATGGCGTCCTCGAGACTGAGACGTTCGTCTATCTCCGCATCCTCAAGCAGAACTACGAGTGGGGCACCGTAACGCCGTAGCTGTTCTGCCGATCCGTCCGCGCGAAACGGATTATGACGCGCGCGACTTTCTCCAACCAACAAGTGCGGCACCGCCAATCAAGAACAAAAGCGCCGCAAGGATGATCTTCGGCAGTTCGTGAATCCAACCGTCATCGCTCGGTGACTCACCGCCATCGATCGGTCCGGGCGCTGGCGCAAAGAGTGGCATTGGGCCAGCGACGCTGCCATCCGGCAGGAGGCACGTCATGAGTGCAGGATCCGCTGGGTCGGCGTCTGGTGCGCACGGTTCAAGGCCTGCAATGAAGTCTTCG
>JBJTVF010000054.1:0-4475 GCA_046081085.1 Candidatus Limnocylindrus sp. | reverse complement strand
AGCTGCGGTCACGATTGCGGTGAAGTCAGTCGTACCTGCTGGTGCGCCTTCGCGACCGAGGACTGTGCCGCCACCGGCCTTGAACTCAGCTTCGAATGCGTCGGCGATTCCCTTGCCGTAGGTGTCGGTTGAGTCAACGATGAACACCTTCGACTTGCCGCGTGACTTTGCGTACACGGCAACGGCCGGGCCCTGGAAGTCGTCAGTTGCAGCTACGCGAACGTAGTTGACTGGTCGACCGCCGCGAAGCGCAGCGCCCGCCTCACCCTTGGTAAGGTCTGGGTTGGTGTTCGATGGCGAGCACTGTGTAAGTCCTGCCTCTGAAGAGACTGGAATCTGTGCCTTCGCCGATGAGCTGTTGAACGGGCCAACCACTGCAACGACGGTTTCGTCGCCAACAAGGGTCGTCATGTCCGTCGCGGCCTGGGCCGGGTTGTGGACGCCGTCAACCGCGTGGTCAAGGATCTTCGTCTCGATCGTGTATCCGTCGATCGAAATCTCCTTCACCGCGAGAAGCGCGCCGTCACGGGCAGGGCCCGCAGACGCCAGCGATGAACCAGAGAGCGGGAGGCTGATACCAAGGGTCAGCGTCTTCCCGGTGGTCTCGGTTGCACCACCGCATGCAGCTGCAAGAAGTGCAACTGCTGCAAGGGCTGCGAAGCCCTTCCTGTTAAAGACCTTCATGAGGTCCTCCTTCTACTATTCCGCGCCGGATCCGACGCGGTCTCGGGGCTGATTCGGACTATGCAATCACCACGCTGCGGCTTTCGCCAAGACGTTGGTGCGGCTGCGTCCGATGCAGTCGAGGAGCCCCATCATGAAGGAGTCGGAGCGGCTGCGCAACCTTTTCCATCCGAATTCATGCGTAATTCCAGCGTATTCACGCACAAACAGTGGATTGTTTAGAAAACGCAACCAAACATCCCGCTGCCGTTTACTCCGCGGTGCCGAATCGCGCTGAGATTGTTCAGGCCGTACGACCCGGCTCAGCAACCAAGAGGGCAGCACCCAAAGGGAGGGAGAGGGGCGCTTCGCGCTCCTCACATGATGCGCTCTGGAGCGCGTGCAGTGTGACTCCTCCAATCTGCGCCTCTGCATCAGCACCGTTTCGAGAGATCAGCGTAAGAGTTGCGCCGCGCGGTGTATCGAGCTTCCCGATCCATGGACCGACGACTGCGCGAACCTCAAATGCACGGCTCAACGTGATCACGCAGACGCCAGGCTTCGCCCAATCAATCGCGTGCAGGCGCTTCACGGTTGCGGCCGGGTCCGTCGCACGACGTGCTTCACCCTGGTGCAACGGGCGAGCAGGATGATCACGCCCCCAATCGCTGACGCGATAGGTGAGGTCCGATGGCTGTTGCACCTCCCAGACCAGCAAACCTGGCATGAGCGCGTGGAGCGTTCCAGGAGGAACGTCGAGTGCATCTCCGGCCTTCACCGAGATCCGCGCGAGGAGTGGCTCAACCGTCTCACCACCAGCGAGCGACGCACTGATCTGTTCCGCACTGACCGCTGGGTCTCGCCCCAGGAGTAAGTGTGCGTTGGGCGCCGCTTCAAGAATGATCCACGCTTCATGTTTACCGAGTGTGCCCGCACCGTGCAGTTCTGCAGCGAGTGCATCATCTGGATGTACCTGAACCGAGAGTCGATCCTGAACGTCGAGCAGTTTTATGAGTGGGCGGCGGTCACCGATCTCGCCGAACCACGCCTCTCCAATGCGCACCTCTGCGGGCTCTTGTGGCGCGGCATCTGGAAAGAGTCCCGCGAGTCGAGTGCCGCCCCACACGCGAGGGACGAGTCGTGGCGCGATCAGCTTCACGACTGCACCACCGTCAGCGCAGCAGCGCTGCGACCGCCTTCGCCACGACTGGAATCTTGCTGGCCGAGAGGCCGGCAAAATTGATGCGGCCGCGCGCCACAAGGTAGATCGCATGCTCGTCGCGAAGCCGCGCAAGCTGCGCGTCGCTAAGCCCAAGCAGCGAGAACATGCCGCGCCCGGTAAGGAGGTGCGAGTAGTCGCCCGCGCCGGCGTGTGTCAGCGCGTCAACAAATGCGCGTCGGTTGCCGTTGATTCGCTCACGCATGGCGGTGACTTCACCCTCCCACTGTCCGCGCAGCGCGTCATCACCCAGGATCTCCGCGACGATCTCTCCCCCGTGTCCGGGTGGGTTTGACCAGGCGGCACGAATTGCAACTTTGGCGTGCGTCAGGATCGCGGCAGCGGCGGCTGGGTCCGCGGCAACAATTGCGAGTGCGCCGACTCGCTCGTCATAGAGGGCGAAGTTCTTGCTCGCGCTTGCAGCAACAAGGATTTCGCAGCCCGTGGCGAGGAAGGCGCGAAGCGAAGCGGCATCTTCCACAAGTCCGTCACCGAGTCCCTGGTAGGCGAAGTCAAGGATGGGGAGCACGCCGCGCGCTGCGACGGCGTTCGCAATCTCACCCCACTGTGCGGCGGTCGGATCGATGCCGGTTGGGTTGTGGCAGGCGCCATGAAAGATGAAGGCGTCACCGGGTGCCGCCGCCGCGATTGCGGCGAGGAGCGCTCCCAGATCAAGCTCGCGGACGTCAGCGGTGGTCCATGGATGCGATCGGTGGCGCACGCCAACCGCGTCGGCGATCTGTGGATGATTCGGCCAGGTTGGATCGCTCACCCAAATCTGAGCCTCTGGTCGCAAGCGTGCCACCAGCTCCACGGCGAGCCGAACGGCTCCGGTTCCGCCTGGTGTGTGCAGCACCTCCACGCGTCCGCTCGTGGCGATCGGCGGGAGCGTGCCGAATGGAGCTCCAGGCTCGCGGAAGATCAGCGCGCGCATCAGCTTCACCAGTGCCGGATCGCCACCGATCGGCTTGTAGAGCTTGGTAGTTGAATTGGCGAGGAGACGACGTTCCGCCTCACGGACACTGGCGAGGATCGGCGTGACACCGTTCTCCTCCATATAAACACCGGCGGCAAGGTTGATCTTCTCTGGACGAGGGTCAGCACGGAAGGCCTCCACGATCCCAAAGATGGGATCAGAAGGGGCGCTGCTGATCTTTGCGGAGAGGCTGCCGTCCACCGTGCGGTGAGTCTAGCCGAAGCACTTCGGAGGCGGGCACGCCTCGCCTCGCGATTCCCTCCAGAGGCGTACGATCTCACTGATGGATTTCTTTGATCTCGATCCGATCGGTTGGGCACTCCTCGGCTTTCTCGCCGGAGGGCTCTCCTCATGGCTCATCCGTGGACGTGCAGCGCGAGGCTGCCTCGCCAACATCTTGGTGGGCATCCTTGGTGGTCTGATTGGTGGAACGCTCGCAAAGACCACTGGATTTGGTGATGCGGGAGGCTTTCTCGGGTCGCTCTTCGTCGCGCTGCTCGGTTCAGTACTTTTGAGGCTCGCGATTGAATTCGTCGATCGGAGGCCACGAAGGTGAGCGAAAAGATGCCGTTCAGCCCAGGACTCGCAGGCATCATTGGCGCGGAGACTGCGATCGGCTTTGTGGACGGCGCACACGGCAAGTTGCTCTATCGCGGCTACCCAATTGAAGAGGTTGTTTCAAAGGGAACCTACGCGAGCGTGCTCGACCTTCTCCTCACCGGTGAGTGGCATCCAAACGCGACCCTCGAGCCAGTCAAGGTCCCACCTGCGGTTCTCGCTGCGCTCAGGCTCCTCCCTGCGCACGCACACCCAATGGATGCACTGCGCACCGCAATTTCAATATGGGGTGCTGGTGAACGGCTCGGCTGGCCGCCCACCGCAGATGAGGCACGAAGGATCGCCGCGTTTGCGCCATCTGCGCTCGCCGCATTCGCAAGGCTCCGTCAAGGACTCGAACCCATCGACCCGGAACCGGGCCTCGGCATTGCCGCTGCGTTCTTGCAGCAGTTGCACGGCAAGACGCCCGAGACAGGAACGGCGCGCGCGCTTGACGCATATCTGATGGCGGGCGCCGAGCACGGTCTCAACGCGAGCACGTTCGCCGCGCGCGCAATCATCGCCACGCGCTCCGACATTGCCTCTGCAATCTGCGGCGCGATCGGCGGCCTCAAGGGCCCCCTGCACGGAGGCGCGCCCGCTGAGGTGATCGGGCAACTTGGCGAGATCGGATCCGTTGATCACGCGGAGGACTGGGCACGCGGCAAGCTCGCGCGCCGCGAGCTGATCATGGGCTTCGGACATCGCGTGTATCGCGCGTACGATCCGCGGGCGGCCGCACTGCGCAAGGTGGCAGAGGCGATGCCAAACCGACCCGATTGGCTTAACCTTGCAATAGGCGCGGAAGAGGTAATCCTTCGCGTCTTTGAAGAGATGAAGCCGGGACGCGCGATGAAGACGAACGTCGAGTTCTACGCCGCGGCGGTCCTTCAGGGTGTCGGCCTTGCACCTGATCTCTTCCCCGCCACGTTCGCAATCGCGCGCATCGCTGGCTGGTCAGCCCATGTGATCGAGCAGGCGGGCGTCGACAAGATCATTCGCCCAGACGCGCGATACATC